>NZ_JANGBE010000010.1:0-102331 GCF_024462255.1 Flavonifractor sp. DFI.6.63
CCGGGCAGCTTTCTTGCTCTCCTGGGCGTGGATGGCCTTGAGCATCTTGGCCACCAGCTTTACCTTGGAGCGAGGCGTGACTGAGAACACATTGCGGTAAAAATGGACGGTACACCGCTGGTATTTGGCCTCAGGAAACACTTCTCCCACAGCCTCCAGCATACCAAGGCACTTGTCCCCAACGATGCGTTTTACCCCGTCCAGGCCACGGCTACGGAGCCACTGGAAAAAGCTGACCCAACTGGCCTTGTCCTCTTTCATACCCTCGGCAGCACCTAAGACCTCACGGTATCCGTCCTCGTTTACTGCAATCGCCACCAGAATGGCCACATTTTCAAACTCTCCGCCCCAGTTTCGGCGCAGATAGATCCCGTCCACATAGACGTACGGATAGCGCCTACCTTGCAGAGGCCGGTTGCGCCAATCCTCAATATGGACATACGCTTTCTTGTTCAGTTCGCTGATGGTGGAGGGAGATACCTTGCTGCCCCAAAGGGCCTCGGTAATATCCTCCACACGGCGCACGGAAACACCGGCAAGGTACATCTCGATGAGCGCTTCCTCCACGCTGCTCTCTCGCCGGCGATACCGCTCAATGATGGCTGTTTCGAAAGAGACACCCTTAAGGCGAGGTACATGGAGCGTGACGTCTCCGGAGGTGGTGGTATGGTTCCGGTCATAGTGGCCGCTGCGGTAGCCATGGCGGGCCTCATTGCGCTCGTACCGGGCCGCCTGGGTCAGCTTCTCCGCCTCCGCCTCCAGCAGCTCGTTCAGGGTTTCTTCCACGCTGCCGCGCACTAATTCCTTGATCTGACCCTTGATTACTTCCTCGTTCAGTTGTACAATTTTCTCGGACATGGTTTACAGACTCCTTTCAGAATGGTGTGTCGCAACTTCATTCTACCAGAGTTCTGCAAACCATGTCTCTTTTTATCCTCTTTTATATTTGCGCAACTTATTTTACCTTATCACGGTTCGAACAAGGCTTGGTTTGGATACATCTCATAGATTAAGTCAATAAATTTTTGCAGGCAGGGGTTGAGATTACCCTTGCGCCAAGCGGCAATTCCCGAAAAAAACAATTTATGATCCGAAAGCCGTAAAAACCGTACATGATCTGATGCGTAAAGCTTCATATGTTCGGACAGTACAGCGATCCCCATTCCACATTCCACCATAAGCGGAAGATTGGTCAGGGAATTGACGCCATGCACAATTTTAGGAATAAAACCATAGGCGGCGCAGGCCTTGACGATTACATTAATATCGGAGATCGTAAGGTGGCTATAAATACTGTTGCGTCCAATGGACAGGAATGTATCAGACTGAAACATGGAAAAGTCCACGAATTCCCGATCAGCCAGCGGATGATCCTGATTGACCACAATGCAGTATTCATCCCGGTACAGGGTTTTAAAGCTGCAGTTTTCCAGACTATTCAAGCCCAAATCGGCAAACATGGCAATATCCACACGATCAGAGTTCAAATATTCGATGACTTGGTGCTGTGTTCCGTCATACAGCTCAATTTCAATGTCCGGATAGCGCTCGCGGAACGCCGAAATTAATGTCGGCAGGATGGTCTGCATAGAGCAGCTCAAAAACGCGATGCGGACCAGCCCCTGCATTCCCTGCTCTGCGTGACGGGCATATGTAACACCGTTATTGAACTCTTGCATTATATTCTCGGCGTGGGTCAGGAAAGCGGCCCCCGCATCCGTGAGCCTTACATGCCTTCGGTCACGATAGAACAGCCTGCAACCGATTTCGTCTTCCAGCGCAGATATGGTCTTGCTGAATGCGGATTGCGTCATGTTCATAATTTCAGCTGCCTTGGTAAAGTTCAGTTCCTCCGCCAGGACGATAAAACAGTGGATGTTATAAAACTGCATATCGGTTCTCCTCCTGCGCGCATTGATAAAAATAATTATATAAAATTATTATAGAAACTTATTAGAAGTTTTTTCACTTTTAAGTACCTCTAATTGCTACTATTCCAACGGTTTTAGAGCTAGATAGAAGTGGATAAAAGCGTAGGAATGTAGATAACTCATATATTATTTATGTATTATTCGCACATCAATATTCCTACATTTTGTGTGCCTGTTCAAATCATTCGTACACAACAATTTTTACCCCTCCGAATCCTCTGGCAGTACTACAACTTGTGTCCCGGATGGCTGGGATTTCAACGGTAGTGGCCCGTGCCTGCGCCATGGCGGTTACTATGACCGGAACCAGTATCGCGGGCCTTTCTGCGTGAGCTACGACGGCGCGTCGTACTCCAGCTCCTACGTCGGCTGTCGCCTCCAGGAGCGCCCGCCGAAGGCGGCGTGACTTATATCAGCAAAGCACAAAACCTCCTGTTTCACAGGAGGAATAGTATTAAGTCAGAAAGGAACCGCCCTCAACTGCTGCGAACAGTCAAGGGCGGTCGTGTGTTATCAGGCAAGTTCGATTGTTTCCGGTTCTGCAAATAGAACCTTGGTCTTGGAGCCATGCTTTGCCGCTTTCTTTGTCTGTGCAATAGCGGAAGCACCGTGAGCTTTGGCAAAACTCCATGCTTCAGCGGGATGAGCATCGGTATATGCGTCGGCTTCGTCAATCGGCATATTCCGAATTTGCTCATTGGTCAATCTGGCCATGGAAACACCTTCTTTCTGGCTTAATAGTGTTCCTCCACGCCAGTTCGTTTCTCCATGTATGAGGTATCTCCTTTCGTTTGACAAGTCATACTCACACTATTTTATTTTCTCAATCTCCTCCCGGAGCCAGGCGAACTCCCGGCGGGTGTAGACTTTTTCCGTTATGTCGGAGATCTTGTGCCCTACCATATATTTGATGGCGTACTCATCCACGCCGTAGCGTTTGGCCATTGTGACAAAGTGAGTACGGCCGTCGTGCGGGCGGTGATTGGGATTCAGCTTTAGCTCGTCCCGGATGCGCTCGAAGGCTTTCTGATACCGGGCATAAGTCAGCTTGAGGTTTTTCCGGTTGCGGTTATTGGTGTCGGCCCAGTTGAGCAGATAGGGGCTGCCGAGTGCCTCCGCCTCCTGATATTTTTGGAGCACCAGGTCTTGAATGCGGGAGTGGATAGGGACGATGCGGTTCTCGCTGGCGTCCGTCTTCATGCCGCCCTGGAAAGTCCAGTTCTCCAAGTCCACATCTTTCAGTTCCAATAAACCAAGCTCTTGAGGGCGCCACCCAGAGTAACACTGGATGAGCAGGATGTCGATGCCCCGCTTGTTAGTGATATTTGCCCAAAGCAGGTCCATCTCTTCGTCGGCGAAGGCGATATGCTCCTTTTTCACCGATTGGATCTCCTTGACCGTCTCCTCGGTGAGATTGAAGGTGCGGGAGTAGTTCCGGTCCACCAGCTCATACTCCAAAGCGTAATCCAGCATCAGGTTGAACAGGGATTTGATCTGGTTCTTCATGGTGGCGGTGGGATGCTGTTCCTTGCCGCGGATGACGGCCACCCCCTCCTCCATGCAGCCTTTTACATGGCGGGCCCGGATGTCCATGACCCGCATCTTATAGACGCCGGAACAGTAGGCCCAGGCCGAGGTGGCGGATTTGGTACTCTTCACCGTCTTCTCATACTCCGGGAGCCATTTGTCATAGAGTTCCTGCATGGTGATGGACGGCTCCAGGTCGTAGGGGTTCTTATTATATTCCACCAGTGCGGCATAGGCATCGTTATAGGTGGCGAAGTAGGACTCCGGTTTTAAGGGTTTACAGATTGGTTTCCCGTCCGGCGTCTTCCCCACCGTTACCATTGCCCGGAAGGGATTTCGTAAATTGCGGTTTTTGATTTCGCTGATCTGACCGAAGCCGTTGGGCAGCCGCCGGCGCTTGTTGGATTTGCGGGGTTTTTTCTGTTTTTCAGAGGGTTTCATCGGGTAGCCGCAATGGGGACAGGCGGTTGCCTTGTCGCTCACCGGCAGTTCGCACTCTGGGCATTGGGTCAGCATGATGGTTCCTCCATAATCCAATCTTTCATAAAAATCATCTTCTCGCAAGAAATTCATCCTCCTTTATGAAAGGAGGTCGCTTCGATGAAACGTGACAAAGTATTACCGAAATACACGACCTATGAACTCAATGAGCTTGCGAAAGAGCACCTTGGGGCATTACTTGCGCTGTATGCAGACGCATACCATGAGGGGGTGAAAACAGGACGGCGCAACGCATTGCTCTTTACAGGGCTTGGAATCGTAACTGCAAGCGTTTGGTCGTATGTAGTATGGTTTACCTATCTGAAGCGCAAGAAACAGATCTAAAGAAGAATTGGAGTCGCTGATTTGGCGGCTCCTTTTCTTTTTGCCCCTTTCACCGCCCGTCCTAATCATATATGATAGTGTATGAATTGTCAAGCATATTCCTACACAATATTTTTTGACTTGGAATAGAGGGCGGCTTATGGTGATGCGGGACCAAACCACCTGCCCTAAGTGCGGCGGGGAGCTGAAATACTACGACAGCGTGCCGAGACTGGTACGGACGAAGGGGCGGGAGACGGCCAGAGTGTCTATGCGTCGGTTCCGGTGCGTCCGCTGCGGGGCGGTGCACCGGGAACTGTCGGAGCTGCTGGTCCCTTACAAGCAGTATGAGGCGGAGGTTATCATCGGCGTGCTGGAGGGGCTGATCACCTGTGAGACGATTGGGTTCGAGGACTATCCCTGCGAGATGACCATGCTGCGGTGGCTTTCGCAGAAAGCGCAGCTCCTTTTATGGAGGTATCCATAAGCGAAAGGAGTTTTGTAACCATGAAATTGATACCTGTTGACGCAATACCGAAGGTGAGCGGTTATCACAAGCTGCAAGAGCTGATTGAGGAATTTGTAAACGGCGACGCTAAGATCGTGAAGGTCGATTTTACTGAAGACGACTACAAGTCCCCAGCAGTCTGCCGGTCTTGTTTGGCCGCCGCCATCAAGCGGTCAAAGCGTTCGGTCAAGGTATGGAGGCGTGGAAACGAAGTGTTTCTGAGTAAGGATATTTGACAAGGGATTGAGCCGCCTTTACAGCGGCTCTTTCTTTTATTCCAACCATTGTTTTTCTAACTTAGGATAGCCCAGTCTAATCTAAGTTAGAAAGCGAAGGCCTGAGGTTATCCGCGGATTTTGCAAATTCCTTTATGGAGAAGAAGATGGATAGATGCTGGTGGAAATCCAGCGGTGAGACACGAAGGCGTGCCGCCAAGTAATAACTTAATCAAAGATGGCACCCACCGGGCAACGGTTTTCGTTGGGCCGACCCTGAAGTCATCACCTTCTCTTTTATTTTTCGCAAGTCCAGCAGAGTCCTTTATGGAGGTGATGGTTATGAATACCAGGAAAATTCTGAGCACGATCGGAACGTTCGCGATTGTAGGCGCGGTATCAACAGCGGGCGCTGCTCTGTGGACGAATGTTCTGGACAGGAAATTTCAGATGGTCAAAATCAAACTGGCACATCCGAAGTCAGACAAAATTATATTCGTCGACTTCAAGAAAGCAAAGAGGGATCTGGGCCGCTAACACAGCGGCTCTTCCCTTTCCGCACGAACAACATTGCCTATTATGGAGACCAAAAACTTTAGAGAGGTGACCAGTATGAACAAGCAGAAATGGACCGAGAAACCTATCACCTGGGGCGGATACCTCAAATTCTGCGGCGTATTTACGGTAATCAGCACAATCATTAGTGCTGTCTACTGCATCGCCCTGTTTGAACCGGCCTGGTGGATCGGGTTTCGGAAGACAGTGTCGAAGCTGTTCAATGGTTGGGCTCGTCGAAGAAGCCGTTTCTAAGAGAAAAGGGGTCGCTTTCCGGCGGCCTCTTTCTTTTTATTTCCACCGAGGTTGTTTTCACAAAAAGCAGTTCCTTCTTTAGAATAGCCGTTGAAAGGAGGTAAATGCCGATGAATGAGCAGGAGTTTCATCCCGGGTCTGTTCCTGTCGCTGTGGTTGCCCGTATCTATGGAAAAGACGCATCTTGGGTCAGAGCCGGTATTGTGTCCGGCTGGCTGCCTATTGGCAAGGCTACCCGCAATGGTAATCTGGTGACCAGCATCGAGGAGATGGATTCCCGGTACGGACGGATCAATTTCTACATCTCCCCGAAACGACTGTATGAGGAAACCGGATACTTTTGGAGAGGAGAGCGACGATAATGGCCAATGATATTCGTCCCGAGGTTTCTCAAAAGAACCCTTATTGGATCGGCAAGCATCGCTATTACGAGCTGAAGCACTTCTGCCTGCAATACCCCATCTGGAAGAAGGCTTACTTGTCTTTGGATGCCTTGAGTAGACGACCGGCCGACCTTCAGGTTTTTGTCAAGAGCGGTCAGATGAAGGGCGACCCAACAGAGCGTTGCGTACAATCCAGGCTCTTCTTTGCGGACCGTATGGAGATGGTGGAGCAGGCGGCTATTGGAGCAGACCCGGAGCTTTACCAATACCTGATACGAGGTGTGACCGAAGGGCTCTCCTATGACGCGCTAAAGATGAAGTATGATATTCCGTGCTGCCGGGACGTCTATTATGCCGCGTACAGACGGTTCTTCTGGCTGCTGAGCAAGAGGAGGGATTGAGTTTGAGAGTTGTGGATGTGGCGGTACGGCAATGCTACCGGTTCAACTGCCCGAACTGCGGGAGCAAGTTGGAAGCCGATTGCGACGAGCTGGTGGATATCGGCGGAAAGACGAGTCAGTTCTGGTGCCCTGTCTGCCGAAAGGATCGGTATGTCCCTTGGAGTGCTCTGAGGAAACGAATGGTCTATGAGGATAAATCCGCAGAATAGGCAAGGTGCTTTATGGAGGTGATACCATGAGCACTGTTTTGAAACAATTAGAGCATGTCTGCCCGGAGGAAACCGAATACATAGAGTTAGCGAGGTTTATCGTCGAGCATTATAACGGAAAACATCCCGGAGCTGTGATTCACGGTCTGTATTGGGGCGGAATCACGAGCCTGGAGGATCTTCGTAATGCAGATTTGGAGAAACTTCGCAGCTGTCGAAGATTCGGAGAGAAACGAATGGCAGAGATCATCAGGATGCAAAACATTCTCAAGACCTAAATGGATTGAGCCTGCGGAAACGCGGGCTCTTTTCTTTTATATTTTACGCAGAAACAGCAGTGACTTTTATGGAGGTGATAGCATTATGACTTACAAACAAATCGAGGCAAGCCGAGAGCTGCGGCTTTGGATTGGACAGGTGATCGTGCCCGCCGTCACGATGGCGGTTGCGTTCGCATCCATTCCGGAGGTCAGGAATACGGCGTCAAGAAAGTTGGGAGAGCTGAAATGGAAAATCAAATCCAGGAGCAAGGGCTGAGCAGGCCCTTTGCTTTTATATTTTCCATACGCAGCCGACCGGAAATCGTGTTACAGTTATACCCTGAAAAATTCCCGGGTGGGAAATTCCGAAAAACAGTTCAAGGAGGTCATTGTTTTGGAGATCGTAATTGTTGCCATTGGCGCTATGATAATCGGTGTTGCGATAGGTTTCAGTATTGGAAAGGCCAAGTATCATCAGTGGCCCATCGGTGATCTGAGGGTTGATCAGTCCGATCCGGACAGTCCCCCTCAGTTATTTTTGGAATTGGACAAGGACGTACCTGCGGTGATGACGAAGAAGTATGTTGCCTTCCGGGTCAAGGTAGAGGACTTCATCCCGCACGAATAACACTGGCTATTATGGAGCCAACTTAAATTTTGAAAGGAGAAAAAGCACATGGCAGAGATCAAAACTTTGTTGGACGATGTGATCGAAACGGAGATCTCGAATTTGAAGACCTTGCCCATCGAGGACGAACGGAGAGGCGACGCGATTCGGGATCTGGTGTCGTTGCATAAGCTCCGCATCGAGGAGATCAAGGCTCAGGCTGACGTGGAGGAGAAATCCGAACGGCGGGGAATGGACAGCAGGCAGCGCAAGGAGGAGCTTGCCGCCAAGAATGCTGACCGGGCCCGTGAGGAGGTGGCTCAGGCGCGTCAACTCCGGGAGCAGAAGATCGACCGGTATGTGCGGACAGGTGTTGCGGCCGCGGAATTAATATTGCCGTTGGTGTTCTACGGAATCTGGATGAAACGGGGATTCAAATTTGAGGAATCCGGCGTATACTCGTCCACAACATTCAGGAATCTGTTCAGCCGCTTTAAGCCGGCAAAGTAACGGAGAGGCTCAAAAAAAAATGAAGAGGCCGTGCAGGCAGCACAGTCTCTTCGTTTTATCCGCACATTCGGCAAGGCGTTTTATGGAGGTGGATAAGCGTGAAAAAATCAAATGTTGAGAAACAGTTGACTTTATTCCTGGGCTACATCAAAAGGCAAGGAGCTACGGAGAAAGAATTGCAAACTGTTGTTGACACCATTGGACTTTTACGAAAATATTTACCATTCTACAAGCATTAGAAGGGGTCCTAATCGGGCCCTTTCTTTTTTTTCAGTCTGGGTCCCATCCGGAGCCCATATCTTCGATTTGGTCTTCGCCGCTTCCGTAATCTGGGCTCATTTCGACAATGGCGCAACTGGCGCATACTTCTTCATCGGGGAAATAGTCGCTGTAAGTGCCAGGGCCATACATGCGTCCGATTTTGCGTTTCACACCCCCAGGGTCAAATTCTGCTCCGCACATTGAGCAAATCTTCATAGATTCCACCCTCCTTATATTTACCAAATCATAGCATGCCGGCGCCAAATTTACAAGGCGTTTTATGAGGAAGAGAGCGCTCTTTACCTCAAAATAGCCGGAGCCGAAAGGCATCGGACTACTTAGGAGGTAATGCAAATGCGTAAGAAGGGCAAAAAGGCCATTATTCCGGAGGGAGCCGAACTGATGGACTACCTGAACCGGGGGTTCGCGATCTGCAACAAATGTGGAGCAGTGATGGACCGGAGAGAAGATCCAAGAGGCGGTTGTGATATTTACGTCTGCCCGTCCTGTGGATGGGAAATTGATGAAATGGAGTACGAGTATGAAAGCGGAGATCCGATGGAGCTCGTACAAGACGAAAGAGGCGACGACTACCTGATCTTCAGGGACGATATGCCGCCCGCCGGTTGCAGAGCCTGCGGAGGACCTTACCCCTATTGCAAGGCGTCGTGCAAAATGTTCGACGACTGAGCATTATCAACGCGGAGGAGAAGTCCTGTAACAGGGGCTTTTCCTCTTTATGTTTGGAGGCAAGCATGCGCTACCATTTCGAGAAACCGCCGATTTATCTGTCTATGTATGGACAGTGTTATATTTGCGACCACCCGGTCTACAACTCCTGCACCCTGTTCTTGGTGGAGGAGCGGGGCCTGGCGGTGATTCAGCAGCGGTTTGACCCGGAGACAAAGGCGACCTTTTGGACGGAGGTGGACGACTGGCTCACCGACCCATTATATTTGCACCCTGGATTCCGGGCGTATTTTGACAGCAGGGCGGCGAAGGGTACGGACGGCCTCTACCCCACAGTGACCATCCGGCAAATGATGTGGGCACTCAAAATGAAGCCTCTGCCAAAGCAGCCGTGGGAGACGGTCTTTGACCATGCGCCGATTTGACAACTCCCTTTATGGAAAACCAACTAATTTTGGAAGGGAGCTGCGGTTTATGGAGACGTTGAAAAACAAGCTGTGCGCGGTTGGATTACTTGTCTGCGGAGGCTTATCGGCCTATGTGGGAAGTGATGGAACGGCGATGGCGCTTCTTGGAACGATTGCTGTTCCGCTGTTCTTTGCGAAGGAAAATTGGATTTACTGAGGGATGGGCCCGGACAAGGGCTCTTTCCTTTTCTGTTTGCGCTCATTTCGCAGGTTCTATTACGGAGAACGATGCTCGATAAGGAGGTAAAGGAGCATGGACGAAATGAGACTTGAATCAAAATTTACGACTGTGATTGCATCGAAACTCGCAGAGAAGCTTGTCCGCGACAAGCTGGGCTATGATGTTGACATCCGGCTCAACCGGCTGCGGACAACGGTTCTGGAGGACAAGATGCATGTGGAGTTGAATGTGGATTTGGAACTCACAAAGGAAGAGCTTGACAAATTGCTGAAAAGCGTCGGACTCTGAGGCAGAGGCCCCGTGACAGGGGCTTTTGCCTTTCTTCCGCAGATTTTGCAATTCCTATTATGGAGAGGAGGTTAGCTCAATGGTAGAGCAACAGGCTGAAATACCTGTGGGTTGCCGGTTCGAGTCCGGTACCGCCTCTCTAAATTTTTTTGAAAAAGGAGAATACGTATGGAAGTCAAAATCGTAGGCAGTATCCAGTTCAAGAACCGCACCCTCCCGGTGTATGGGAATTTGGACGAGCCCTTGTTCAAAGCCACGGACGTGGCCGAGCTGCTGAGCTATGGGGACAACAACGTCTGGAACCTGACCAACGTCTGTGAAGACGACGAGAAGCTGGTGCTCCCGGCCATCGTGGGCGGGCAGCGGAGAAAGGTTACGTTCGTCACAGAGACGGGCCTGTATAATGTCCTCGCCCAGAGCCGGAAGCCTATCGCACGGGCATGGCGGCGCGTCATCGCCGAGGAGCTGATCGCCCTGCGGCGGTCCCGGGGGAAGAATATCTCGGAACAGTTTGAGGACTGGGATCACCGGGCGGACGCGATCTACTTCGACGAGGAGACCGGCATGCTCATGCGCTCGGTGACGGTTCCGGGCGGCGACGTGGAGCAGGTCCCCTATGAGCCTTGACGCCATGAAAGCGGAACGTGGATATCCCGATGTGGTCATGGGCGACTTTATCGAGGACCTCATCGGCGACATTGAGTATAACATGGGCCTGGTCCCGGCAAATGATTCCTATTTTCGGGAGCTTGGTCTGCAAAGGTTCACGTTGGAGCAGCTGCTTCGGGAGATTGGCCGGGAGGAAGGAGTCTCCCCCACCGCCGTAGTGGCGCGGTTCGTGGAGAGGATGTCTGCATCGGCAAAAGAAACCGGAGACCCCGGCTTTACCTTTTCCATGGCCAGAGACGCGGCCCAGTCCATTCTGGACGGATTATATTTCAGAGATTAAAATTTGAAAGGAGAAAAACGTCATGGCGAAGACCTATCTTGATATTTTGACCAAAAGAGGAATTGACCTCTTTCTGAGCGAGGAGAATCTTGAGGCGCTGCGGAAGTTCGACCCCAGGGTGGAGTATGCCGTTCCCGGCCAGGCGGCGCCGGTGTTCCGTTCCCCCAAGCAGCACCAGATCGATGTGGGAAAAAACTCCAACCTGATTGCCGATATGTGCTGGTATGGGGCAAGTGAGGCGGAGCTGGTGCGGGCGGTCAGGCACGGCATGGTGGTTCTCGACGCGGACAAGCACCATCTGGACTGGAAACGGTCGGCCGAGGAGCATGGCATCCCGGAGCTTTATCAGAAATACCGCCGGTTCCACCGAAAGCCCGGGCTGACCGAGCGTGAAAAGCTGGTCATCACCGCCTATACCGGCTATGTTCTGGAGGGTACGGCCGGGAAGGTTGTCGATTTCGTGGAAGAGGTGCTGGGGCATTCCATTCAGACGCCGGAGCCGCCTGAGGTTCCTGTGATTTTGGAGGTACATAATGCTCTGAGAGGCGAGTTCTGTGAGATTTGCCGGAAGCATCATCTCTTCGATTCTATTTAAGGAGGGTACGGACGTGAAAGCAAAACCCGCCCTGTTCAAAAGGGCTGGAAAGGCGCTTCAAAAAGCGGCCCCAACCATTTTGACGTGCGTCGGCACTGCCGGCGTGGTAGCCACGGCGGTCCTGGCGGTAAGGGCCACCCCCAAGGCGCTCAAGTGCATTGAGCGGGAAAAAGAGGCCAAAAACGTGGAAAACAGCGGAAATTTGACCCGGATGGAGACGATAGGAGCTTGCTGGCGATGCTATGTTCCCGCAGCAGTCACGGGAATCGCTACAATCGGGTGTATTTTCGGCGCAAATGTTCTGAACCGGCGTCAGCAGGCCTCTCTGGTCAGTGCCTACGCCCTGGCGAGCCGTTCGCTCAACCGCTACAAGCAGAAGGTGAAAGAGCTCTACGGCGAAGAGGCCCACAGAAAGGTGATGGCCGCGCTGGCCGTGGAACAGAGCGAAAAGCACCCCATTTACGCCGGAACCTTTGCGGCCACAACCTCGCTGGGGTTTGAGGAGGCCGACGAGGAGGAGCGGTTGTTCTACGACGCCATCTCCAGCCGGTATTTCCAGGCCACGATCAGCCAGGTCTTGCAGGCCGAATACCATCTTAACCGGAATTTTGCTCTTAGCGGCGGATTCATCACGCTGAATGATTTTTATGACTTTCTGGGCATCAGCAAGACGCCGGAGGGGGACAAGATCGGATGGATGGTTTCGGACGGGCTCTACTGGGTGGACTTCGACCATCAGAGGACGGTGGTGGACGACGGGCTGAACGGCGAGGTGGAGTGCTGGATCATCGACGCCCCGTTCCCGCCGGTCACTTACGAAGAGTGGGAGGACATGGAGATCTGACCAGTCCGCAGAAATAGCATCTCCTATTATGGAGAACCATGAAAAACAGGAGGTTTGAGTTTATGAACCAGAAAACGATATTTAAGGTGCTGTCCCTGGTCGGACTGGCCCTCGGCGGGATTGGAACATTGCTGTCCAGCTGGGCGGACGATAAGGAACAGGACGCGATCATCGAGGAAAAAGTGAACGAAGCGCTTGCCACCCGTGAGCATGGAACATCTGGAAGCGAGGAGCCCTGACCGGGGCTCTTTGCTTTTGCAGGGGCCGGTTTCCATGAATGAACGGGCGATTCTGTTTCTCATGTCGGTTTTGAAGGGGTTTGAAGACCCGCCAAGGTCTGATTGGCCCCAGCATGAGGCCGAGGAAGTTACATTCTCCAGATGGGCCTTGGAGGAGCTGTTGCAGCAGGTCTGGGACCACCCGTGGACGCTGGCCTCGGAGACCGTGGAGCGGTTCGCGTCAAAGCTGGAGATTTACTCCGAGACATGCAACACGGACGCCCAGTACCGGATTTTCAAGATTGCGGCAGAGACCATATGGGAATTCCTCGACGACATCAAAGCGATCGAGCGTTGAGCAAAATTATATTTGAGAGGAGAAGGCATTGTGAACAAACAGGCCATCGCAAACACACTGAAATCACTGCAAAAGACCATGCGAAAACACAGCCCGGCCATTTTGACAGGCATCGGCATTGCCGGGATGGCGGCGGCGGCCGTTATGGCGGTAAGGGCCACCCCCAAGGCGCTTCGGATGGTGGACGACAGGGAGATTGAGGACGAGAAACGCCTGACCACCTCCGAGATCGTCAAAACCACCTGGAAATGTTATATTCCGGCCGCCGTTACCGGCGTATGCTCCGCCGCCTGCATCATTGGGGCCAGCTCCATCAGCGCACGGCGGAACGCGGCCCTGGTCACGGCCTATACCATTTCCGAGACTGCTCTGAAGGAGTACAAGGATAAGGCGGTGGAAGTCGTAGGGCCGAAGAAAGAGCAGGCCATTCGGGACGCCGTGGCGAAGGAACAGCTGGAGCAGGCCGGGGTGCCGGAGCGAAAGTTCATCCCCACCGGCCGGGGCGAGACGCCCTGCTTTGACCCGCTGACCAATACCTGCTTCAAATCGGACATTGAGACGCTCCGAAGGGCGGAAAATACGCTGAACAAACGGATGCGGGATGAAGTAAAGGTCACGGTCAACGAATTTATGCAGGAGATCGGCCTTGAGCCGTGCGACAGCTCCATCGGAGAAACCATGGGGTGGGACATCGACAAAGGGTACATTGATTTGGACTTCAGTTCGCAGCTGGTGGACGGCGTTCCATATCTGGTCATCGGCCACCATGTCCCGCCCACATACCTCGGCTGGTGACATCCGCAAAAATTGCATCTCCTATTATGGAGAACCATCTATGGAACATTATATGACAAGGAGGACTTTACGATGGAAGAAATGAACGCGAAAGTGATGGAGAACGAGGAACTCGAAGACATCACGGAGGCCGAAGAGGCTGAGGAGAGCGGCAGCGCCGGTGCGCTGGTAGCCGGAGTTGTCGGCGGTTTCCTGGCTTACGCCATGATTGGCGGGGTCAGAAGGCTGTGGGGCTTCGTCGGCGCCAAGCTGGCTGAGCGCAAGGCCGCGGAGAAGGCTAAGGCCGAGGTGGTGGACGCGGAGTGCACCGAAGTCGCTGCGGAGGATTCCGACGAGGAAGACTCTGAAAAGTAATCGAGCAAGAGGTTCGCCAAAGGGAGAGTACCTGAAACAAGGTGCTTTCCCTTTTTTCATTTTCGGAAAGGAGAAACCATGAACGGTTTTCTGAAAAACGGCTTGCTGGTGGTGGGCGGCGTTGTTCTGGGAAGTATGGTGACCCAGAAGGCGATTGTTGACACTCTGCACAGTAAGGAGATTGCCATGCGGCAGAATTGGCGCGAGTGCCAGGAGGTTCTGTTTGAAAACAGAAAAGGCGCGGACGATGTGCTTGACAATCTACGCTGGGTTATCTCGAAATACGGACATGCCACGCTGGCTGATTTCTATGATTTGGCCGGGGTGCGGGCTCTTTATGAGGACTGCAAATTCGGGTGGACGTCGCTTCGGGGCGCAAAAATCGTTTGTACCCGGAATGGATACGCCATCGAGCTGCCGAGAGCGACGTCTCTCAAATAACAAGGAGGAGACACAATGGCGGAATACCCCAACAATTCCCACAGCGCACGGGAAAAATCGACCGCTACTGCTGCCGGAAAGACGGAGAAAAAACTGGATAAGGTGGTCACCGGAGCGGCGAAAACGAAAAAGAAAAGCGAGGCCCGGAGGTTCCTCAACATCTTTGCGCCGGATGACGCAGAGAACGTCAAGAGCTCCATTCTTTCCGACGTCATCGTTCCGGGCGTCAAGGCCGCCATCGCCGATGTGATCAGCATTGTCCTGTTCGGGGACACGGGGCGCATCGGCAGCAGGAAAAGCGGCGGTTCCAGAATTGCCTACCAGAAGTATTACGATGACCGGCGGGACGACCGGAGAGAGTATGGGCGGCCCAGGGCGGCGGTCGGGTTTGAGTATGACGACATTATATTTGAAACCCGGGGGGACGCCGATTTGGTGCTGGACCAGCTGGAGTCGGCCATCGCCAAGTATGAGGTGGCCTCGGTGGCGGATCTCTACGATCTGGCCGGTGTTACCTGCCGGAATTACACGGCCAACCGCTACGGCTGGTCGGATATTCAATCGGCCAAGGTGGTTCGGACGTCGGAGGGCTATGTGATCCGGCTCCCGCGGGCGGTTCAAATCAATTAGGGAGGCGCGAGCCATGTATGGTTACGAGACTTCCTTTGGGTACAAGGGCATGGTCTGTGGCAAGTGGATGCTGTTTGCCACGGACGCCGAGTACCACGAATACGTGAGGGAGATGGAAGAGGCATGAAGCTGAATACCGATTCCTTCGTTGGCGTCGGCATCTGTATCGTGGGGTTGCTGGGTGTTGGCTATGCCATCGGCGTCCATTCCAGGATGAAGGCGGTATGTGACAAGCTGGACACCAGCATTGACCGATTGGCAAACGAAACCGAGGTCGATATTCCGGCCAAGGTCATCGACCAGGCGGTGCAGCGTGCGGTGGACCGGGAGTCCTATTCCGCGGTAAAGCGGGCTACGGACGAGGTGGTGGACGACGTTAAGCGGGAAATTGAAACCCGGGTCGGCGCCGCCGTGAAGGAGCACTATGACGCGATTTCGGACGGGGTAACCGACCAGATTGCAAAAAGTGTGGCCAAAATCGATGAAAGCCGCCTCAGGAAAGAGGTTGTGCAGAAGGCCAAGGAGCAGATCGCCGACAAGTTTGACGATAAGCTCGATGATATTTTGGAGGAGTTCAACGGAAACCTTCAGAATGTCGGAAAAATCTATAAATCCATTGCGAAATCATTCTCTAAGGAGGACATTTGATCATGAAAAAGAACGAACTTGTCAAGTCCATGAACCTGACGTTCAACAAGATTGGGTTCCAGCTCCAGAAGAAGAGCCCGGAGATTCTGGTGGCAGCCGGAGTGGTCGGCGTGGTGGTGAGCGCCGTCATGGCCTGCAAGGCCACCCCCAAGGCGCTCAAGGTTGCGGAGAAGACCGGCGATGATATGGACCGGATTCAGAATGCGGAGGAGTCCGGCGTGACCCTGGCGGGTGAGCTCTATACCCAGGAGGACGCCCGCAATGACCGCATTCAGGTCTACTCCCACACCGGGTTCCAGTATGTCAAGCTGTATGCCCCCGCCGTTCTGCTGGGCGCGGCGTCCATCACCTGCATTCTCACCAGCCACAAAATCCTGAGAAAGCGCAACATGGCGCTGGCGGCGGCCTATGCGACGCTGGACCAGTCCTTTAAGGACTATCGCGGCCGGGTGCTGGAGCGGTTCGGCGAGCAGGTGGAGAAGGAGCTCCGGTACAACCTCAAGGCCAAGGAGATCGAGACCACCGTTGTGGATGAAAAGGGCAAGGAAAAGAAGGTCAAGGAGACCGTGGACGTCGTGGACGAGGGCTGGGACCCCTCCAAGTACAGCCCCTATGCCCGCATCTTCGACGAGGGGCACCCCGCCTATATGAAGAACGCGGAGCAGAACCGGTTCTATCTGCTTGCCCGGCAGTCCCAGGCGAACGACCGGCTCAAGTCCCGCGGCCATCTGTTCCTCAACGAAGTCTATGAGATGCTCGGGTTCCAGCTGACCAAGGCCGGCGCCGTGGTAGGGTGGATTTATGACGACAAGGAGCCTATGGGCGACAATTTCGTGGACTTCGGCATCTTCGAGGTTTGCCGCGAGAAGGCCGTGGACTTTGTGAATGGGTATGAGCGTTCCTTCGTTCTGGACTTCAACGTGGCGGGCGACATCACCGACGCCCTGGCTACCCACCAGACCCTGTGAGGGCTGAACCATGAAGAAATTGATATGTTCCCTGCTGGTCGTGGTGATGGCGCTGACCGGCATATCCTTTTCTGGGAAAGCGGAGATGGCTTCCGCCTATGAAGCGGCGGATACATACGAAGCCGTGGTCGTAAACAGCGTCAAGCCTGCCCAGAAAACTGATATTTCGGCCGATATGCCGAAAGAAAAGGCCCCTGCTGTGGAGCAGCCGGTCGTTGAGGAGGCCGTCGCCGCGGAGCCGGAGGTTCCTTCCGTCTCCCAGGAGGAGATCGAACTGATTGCCCTCTGTGTTATGGCGGAAGCCGAGGGAGAGTGCGAGTATGGCCAGCGGCTGGTAATTGATGTGATTTTGAACCGGGTGGACGACCCCCACTTTCCCGACACAATTTACGATGTGATTTACCAGAAGAATCAGTTTTCCGGTATGTATGGAGACCGCATCACCCGCTGTTATGTGAAGGATGAATTGGTGCAGCTGGTGCGGGAAGAGCTGGAGAGCCGCACAAATTACGACGCGGTCTTCTTCCGCACCGGCCATTACCATTCCTACGGCGTTCCGATGTTCCAGGTCGGGGCGCATTATTTTTCAAGTTATGATTAAAGGAGGCGCGCATCATGAAAAACTGTCTCAAAACCTTGCTGTCCTATGCCCTGGCGACTGTGTCCGGGCTGTGCCTTGTCGGCGGCGTCACCATTTTGTCATCCGGGAGGCAGTGAGCATGGAGGGATTTGCGAATCTGGTGTCCATGCTGGACTATGCCGTCAACACGAGAAGAAAACGCCACATCACCGGAGGGCTCCTGATCAGTGCCGCGCTGCTGTTCGGGGGCCTTGCCATTACAGTGATGAGCGTGCGGGATGAGGAGGATGAATACAATGAGTAAACTTGGAACCGTCCTGGCGTTCCTCGCCGGGGCCGCTGTTGGCGGGGGTTCTGTTTGGTATGTTCTAAAGGCAAGATACGAAGAGATTTCCGAGCAGGATATCTGCTCCGCCAAGCAGGCGTTCCGGGCCAGAGAGGAAAAACTGCAAAGGGAAATTGACAACCTCAAGGAGCGGTTGGAGAGCCCGGACATGGATACGGAGGAGCCCAAAACCATTCAGGCATCGGCCGCCAAGAACCGGGAGAAGGGCGACATCAACGACTATGCCAAGATGGTCAACCGTGTGCAGTATTCCAGGACTTCGGTGCCGCAGCCTCCTGAGCATGAGGTGGAGGCGCCCTACGTTATCTCCCCGGACGAGTTTGGCGAGATAGAGGGGTACACACAGATCAGCTTGACCTACTTTGATGACGGCATTCTGTCTGACGAGAACGGAGTCATCATCGACGAGCCGGAGGACATTGTCGGTGATGCGCTGAACCACTTTGGGGAGTATGAGAAGGACTCTGTCTTTGTCCGGAGCGACCCCAAGCGGTGCGACTATGAGATCCTTCGGGATCTTCGCAGCTATGCGGAGTTCCGCAGCACTCTGCCTCCGAAAATTTGAAAGGGAGGTCTAACATTTGACCCGGGATGAACTGAGTGACCAGTATTTTGACTGGATGTATCAGCTCGTGGTTGATGACCGATATTCTAACAAGTCCTATCGTAAGCTGTTTGCCAGACTTTACGATACGGAATTCACTTATACGATTCCGATGGACGGCAACCGGGCCGAAGACGGCATCAATCTTAGATATCGGTTCGGTTGCGAGCAATTATATTCTGACGTCATGGTGGCGTCCTGTCTGGACGACCGGCCATGCAGCATTTTAGAGATGATGATCGCCCTCTCCATCCGCTGTGAGGAGCACATCATGGATGACCCGGACGTGGGAGACCGGACTGGGCAGTGGTTCTGGAGCATGCTGGTGAGCCTGGGGCTTGGCGGCATGGAAGACCGGAAGTTCGACCGATATTTGGTCGACGCCACGCTGGAACGGTTTTTGGACCGGGGGTACGAACGCAATGGAGAGGGCGGCCTTTTCACGGTCAACAACGGCCGTGATATGCGGCGCACGGAGATCTGGTATCAGATGAACTATTACCTCAGCGAAATGATGAAGGAAGGGAGCGTTTGAGATGGGCAAGAAGGGAAAGTTCGTTCCGGTGAGCACCCTGGGCGATTTGACAGACCTGCTGAATCACAACTGCCGGGCTTTGGAAAAGCGGTTGACAAAGCTTGCACGGAGAAACCGCGGCGTTGCCGTACTCGCCATTGCCGCGTTCGGATACGCAGTGTGGTCGGAGATGGAGCGCCGGAAACAGGAGGAACAGGTCTATCAGCTTTCTGTCAGAGTAAAAAAGCTGGAGTATGGTGAAGGAGAGTAATCGGCCCGATGCTGGACTTCTTGATGATTTCAACGCGCAGCGGGAAACGCGGTATCATCGAGATCTATCCCAAGTTTATCATCAAGAAAAGTAACGACCTCATGATCAGAGGCGGCGACTTCTATGCAATATGGATTGACGAACGGGGAATATGGTCGACTGATGAACAGGATGCGGTCGACTTGATCGACCGTGAACTGGACCAATACGCAGAAGAAAACCGCAAGCGTTTTGACGGCAACATCCGCGTTCTCCATATGTGGGACGCGGAGACCGGTATGATCGACACCTGGCACAAGTATTGCCAAAAGCAGATGAAGGACCAGTTTCATATGCTGGACGAGAAACTGATCTTTTCCAACACGAAATCAGGGAAACGGGACTTTGCCAGCAAAGCCCTCCCCTACCCCTTGGAGCCCGGAGATACACCGGCGTGGGACAAGCTGATCTCCACATTATATTCTCCCGAGGAGCGCCACAAAATCGAATGGAGCATTGGCGCCATCGTCTCCGGAGAGTCCAAGCGGATTCAAAAGTTCCTGGTGTTCTATGGTGCGGTGGGAACGGGAAAGAGCACGATTATCAATGTGATCCAGCAGCTCTTCGAGGGCTACTACACCAGCTTCAACGCAAAGGATCTGGGCTCCTCCAGCAACGCGTTCGCTTTGGAGGCGTTTCGCTCCAATCCGCTGGTGGCGATCCAGCATGACGGCGACCTTTCCCGCATTGAGGACAATACCCGGATCAACAGCTTGGTCTCCCATGAGATGATGACGGTCAACGAGAAATTCCGTTCGGCCTATTCCAACCGGTTCAAGGCGTTCCTGATCATGGGAACTAACAAGCCGGTGAAGATCACGGACGCCAAGTCGGGCATCATCCGACGGCTGATCGACGTGACACCCACCGGAGACAAGGTGCCCCCGGCGGAGTACCGGACGCTGACCAAGCAGATCCCCTTTGAGCTGGGCGGCATTGCGTACCACTGCCAGGAGGTCTATCTGGAGGACCCGGACTACTATGACGATTATATTCCCATCTCTATGATGGGGGCCTCCAATGACTTCTACAACTTCGTGGTGGACTCCTACCATGTGTTCAAGCAGGAGGACGGCGTATCGCTGAAATCGGCCTGGGAAATGTATAAGACCTACTGCGACGACGCAAAAGTGCCCTATCCAGTTTCCCGCATGATATTTAAGGAGGAGCTGAAAAACTACTTCCGAAAGTATGAGGAACGGTTCAGCATGGGAGATGGCTCCCGTGTTCGGAACTATTACAGCGGGTTTCGGGTGGAAAAGTTTGAGGAGCAGGCTCCGGAAGAAAAGCCGGCAGCCGATAAACCGCCCCATCCCACCATCAATCTTGTGGAGGGACAGACCTCCGCCTTCGACCGGGACTGCGCCGGCTGTTTGGCGCAGTATGCCAATGAGGAGGGCACGCCCCGGCGGAAATGGGAGAAGGTCGCAACGAAGCTGTCCTCCATTGACACCACAAAACTTCACTATGTCAAAGTGCCGGAGAACCACATCGTCATCGACTTTGATATTCCGGATGACAAGGGCGGAAAGTCCTTTGAGCGGAATCTGGAAGAGGCGGGCAAGTGGCCGGCAACCTATGCGGAGGTGAGTAAAAGCGGCTGCGGCATCCACCTGCATTATATTTATTCCGGAGATGTGACCAGGCTCAGCCGGGTCTACGACGACCATATCGAGGTCAAGGTGTTTACCGGAAACAGCTCGTTGCGCCGCAAATTGTCCAAGTGCAACGACCTGCCTATCGCTACGATAAGCTCTGGGTTACCATTGAAAGGAGAAAACAACGTGGTAAATTCCAAAGTCATTCAAAGCGAGAAAGGGCTTAGAGTTCAGATCAAACGAAATTTGAATAAGGAGATTCATCCGGCAACTAAGCCCTCAATCGACTTTATCTACAAAATTCTGACGGATGCGTATGAGAGCGGTTTGACCTATGACGTCACCGATATGCGCAACGCCGTCCTGGCCTTCGCGGCCAACAGTACCAATCAGGCGGACTACTGCATCAAGCTGGTGAACAAGATGCCGTTCAAATCCGCCGAAGACGGCCCCGCGGTGAAGAACGATGAGGCCAAGCTGGTCTTCTATGACGTGGAGGTCTTCCCTAACCTGTTCCTGGTAAACTGGAAAATCGAAGGCCCCGGGCAGACCGTGGTCCGGATGATCAATCCAAAACCCACGGAGATCGAGGAGCTGATGAAGTTCCGTCTGGTGGGGTTCAACTGCCGGAGGTACGACAACCATATTTTGTATGCCCGGCTGATGGGCTACACCAATGAGCAGCTCTATAATCTCTCCCAGAAGATCATCAGCAGTGAGAAGAAGGCCCGGAGCAACAACTGCTTCTTTGGGGAGGCGTATAACGTCTCTTATACGGACGTATATGACTTCTGCTCGGTTAAGCAGAGCCTGAAGAAATGGGAGATCGAGCTGGGTATCCACCATCAGGAGCTGGGGCTTCCCTGGGACCAGCCGGTGCCGGAGAATATGTGGCAGAAGGTCGCGGAGTATTGCGACAACGACGTCATTGCCACCGAGGCGGTATTCAACGCCCGGAAAGCCGACTTCGTGGCTCGGGAGATTCTGGCGGACGTGGCGGGGATGACGGTGAACGACACCACCAATTCCCTGACCACCAGAATTATATTTGGCGGAAACAAGCACCCGCAAGACCAGTTCAGCTACCGGAATATGGGCGATGTGACCCAAATCAACGACCCATACCGGGATTTGCCGTTTACGATGGGGAAACCAGAGTTCGATGAATTCACGGTCTTTGACAAGAAGGGCCGTCCCATCTTCCCCGGATACAAGTTTGAAGGCGGCAAATCCATCTATCGCGGCGAGGAGGTGGGCGAAGGCGGTTACGTCTACGCCGAGCCGGGTATGTACGGCGATATCGCACTGCTGGACATCGCCTCCATGCATCCCAGCAGCATCATCGCCGAGGAGCTGTTCGGGCCGGAATACACCAAACGGTTCCAGGAGATCAAGGACGCCCGGGTGGAGATTAAGCATAAGAACTTCGACAAGGCGAAAAAGATGCTGAACGGCGCTTTGGCCAAGTACCTGACGGACGAGAGTTCGGCGGATGCTCTGGCCCAGGCGCTGAAGATCGCCATCAACTCGGTCTATGGCCTGACCTCGGCCAACTTTGAGAATCCCTTCCGGGACACCCGGAACAAAGATAATATCGTCGCCAAGCGCGGAGCCCTGTTCATGGTCAACCTCAAGCATGAGGTCCAGAAACAGGGCTTTACTGTTGCCCACATCAAGACGGACTCCATTAAAATCCCGGACGCAACGCCGGAGATTATTCAGTTCGTCATGGATTACGGCAAAAAGTACGGTTATGTCTTTGAGCACGAGGCCACCTATGACCGGATGTGCCTGGTGAACAACGCGGTCTACATTGCCAAATATGCCACGGAGGAGAAATGCCAGCAGGCGTATGGGTATGTGCCGGGTGATATTCGGAAGCACCCCGGCGAATGGACGGCGACCGGCACCCAGTTCCAGATTCCGTATGTGTTCAAGAAACTGTTCTCCAAAGAGGAAATCTTGTTCGAGGATATGTGCGAGACCAAGTCGGTCACCAGCGCGCTGTATTTGGATACGAACGAGACTTTGCCAGATGTTTCCGAGTATGAGCGAGTTTCTGTTCTTCGGAAAACAGCTTATATTTTGAATCCTACAACTGGCGAAAAGTTCCTTGATCAGCATACCAGCAAAAAGGATCAAGCCTTACTTGAGACATGGGGGCATGTTTCCGATGAAGAACTTGGCGCACTGATCGAGCAGGGTCACAATTATATTTTCGTGGGAAAGGTCGGCTCCTTCTGCCCCATGAAACCCGGCTACAATGGAGGCTTGCTGCTGCGGGAAGTCGTGGATAAGAAGACCGGCGAGAAGAGCTACGCCTTGGCCGGTGGGACCAAGGGCTATCGCTGGCTGGAGTCTGAGATGGTCAAACAGCTCGGTAAAGAGGACGGCATTGACCGGGGCTACTACGACGCTATGGTGGATGCCGCTGTCGCGGATATTTCCAAATACGGCGACTTTGAATGGTTTATCTCAGATGATCCCTATGTGAAGGCCGAGGATGATATGCCGCCCTGGTTCAGTGCCGGGGAACCCCATGAAGACGCTGCGACGCCCTTTGATGTGAGGTGACGGGTATGACCATTTTACTGACGATATTTTGGTTCAATGTTGTGGCTGCCTTCATCTCAGGCGTCACTGGCCGTCCGTTTTGGTGTGTGGTCAATATCGTATTGGCAGTTCTGATGGCTCTCATGGCTATGGGCTATGAGGGCCGTCTGCTTAACCGCGTAAAAAAGCTCGAAGAAGAAATCGAAGATTTGAAAAGGAGATTCTGATTATGGCTAATTCCAGAGTAAATGACAACCTCGTGATTGAAGACGCCCATATTATGTTTCGGAACTTCTCCGGACGGGAGGGTAAGTATAACCGAGCCGGCCAGCGTAACTTCTGTGTCCAAATCGATAACCCGCAGGATGCGAAAAAGCTCATGGATGATGGCTGGAACATCCGGGAGCGCCCGCCCCGTGAGGAGGGCGAAGACCCCCGCTATTATATTCAGGTGGCGGTCAGCTTTGGGAACATTCCGCCTACGGTCTATATGATTCCTGAAGGGAAAAAGAAAAAGACCAAACTGGACGAGGAGGCCATTGATGTCCTCGATTTTGCGGAGATCCGGCACGTGGATCTGACCATCCGTCCCTACAACTGGGTCATTCAGGAGGGCACCACGAACGAAAAGCGCGGTGTTAAGGCCTATCTGCGGAATATGTATGTCGTCATCGAGGAGGATAGGTTCGCCGAGAAATACGCCGGCGAAGAGTATCCGGAGGAGTAAATATCCATGGGGGCGTCGGTGAATAAGGAGATAGCCGGCGCTCCCTTATCCCCCCCCCCCTGAGAAAGAGGCATTACTATGTACGAACATCAAGCGTTTGTCGATGGCATGTATGCATTTTTGGATTATACCGAGCCGGACAATTTACGCAACAACATCAAAGAAGGTCTGATGGTATGCCGACGTGCTCAAGACAAAGAAAAAGAATTTGAGAAACGGTGCATTCAGAGATGGGCGATTTCAGAGCTGGCGAAAACCATTGTGGAAGATCCAGACAATCCCGTCGAGGACGTCGCCTATCGGTTTGCGCTGAAGCTGTACGGCTATGCATGCACTTCTTTTGATGCAAAGATGCGGAATGTGTTTGGCGTTGCGGCAGAGTTTATCGACAAGGAGGTCATCGGTCTCTTCCGAACAGAAGACGGAGTATATCCATAAGCGTTTTACGCACGAAAGGAGAAAATCGTGGCTAAAGAGGTAATTTACGACATGATATTTAAGGAGGGCGTGGAATGAAACCATTCTGGAAAAATACCCGGAAGAAAAAATCGAAGAAACATTCCGAGCCTTCTCAGCAGAAACCAAGGATACAGACGCGGTCAAAACCGATGGAGGAGCCATGGAAACCGCCTATGGCTGTTCCGCCAAAGGCAGTACAGACAAAGGAAACGCCGATTGTTCCGATGCTGGAATCCGCTCGGTCTGTTAAGAAAGAGTATCTTCCGCATAGGATGACCATGAGGAAAAGCGAGTATTATCATGAGTTTCGCTCTAAATTTCAGCAGCTGCTTTCTCCAAGGAGTCGCCCGATTGATATTTGGAGAGACTTCATCGTCATGTCGGCCTGTGCAATGTCCAATACCGTGGACAAATCCCACTATGATGAACGCGAGAAGCGGTATCTTGAAACGATCAACAAATACGAAAAATCTCAGCAGCATATTTTCCCCGAACTCTATGCCGATGTGGTCATGGCCCTGGATGAGAACCCAGAGCAGGACTTTCTCGGCAGGATGTTCATGGATTTGCACCTCGACTACGAGGAGCTGAAACAGATATTTACACCATACCATGTGTGCCAACTGATGGCGGACGTCACGATGGGCGACCTTGTTCAGCAAGTTGAGGAGCAAGGGTATGTTTCCATCAACGACTGCTGCTGCGGTGCGGGCGCAAACCTGATCGCGGCAATCAATTCGGCACGCCATATGCTGGAAGATGCTGGGCTGAACTTTCAGAACCACATTCTGGTCATCGGTCAAGATATTGAGGAGCTGGTGGCCCTGATGTGCTACATTCAAATTTCTCTGCTGGGAGTAGCCGGCTATATCAAGGTTGGAAATGCTCTTACGGAGCCGATGACTTCCGATGATAGCATGGAGAACTACTGGTTCACACCTATGTACTTCTCAGATGTATGGCACACGAGAAGGATGATCCATAGATTTATGGACTTATTTGAGAAAGAGGATAAGTGATGCCCTGTGGCGATCCAGCTTTATGACTATCAGCGCGAAGCCCTGGGCCGGATGAAAAACGGGTGCATTCTCTGCGGCGGGGTCGGCTCTGGGAAATCCAGGACCGGCCTCGCTTACTACTATCTGCATGAGGGCGGCCAGCTGGGTACGGATGATTATATTCCGATGAAGAAACCCAGAGATCTCTATATCATCACCACGGCGCACAAACGGGATACCTGCGAATGGCAAGGCGATCTGGCTCCGTTCCTGCTCTCCCCTAATCCGGATGCCAATTATTACAAAAACAAAGTGGTCATTGACTCCTGGAACAACATTACCAAGTATGTGGACGTTAAGAATGCCTTCTTTATATTTGACGAGCAGCGGGTGGTTGGTTACGGCGCCTGGACCAAAGCGTTCCTTAAAATCGTCAAGTCGAATAATTGGATCTTGCTTTCGGCTACGCCCGGCGATACTTGGCAGGATTATATTCCGGTCTTTATCGCAAATGGGTTCTACCGCAATAAGACCGACTTTGTGGATCAGCATGTGATCTATGACTGGCGGGCCAAGTATCCGAAGATTGACGGTTACCGCAATACAGGGCGGTTGATCCGACTTCGGGATAAAATCCTGGTCAACATGGACTTCAAACGGCAGACGGTTTCCCACCATGAGGATGTACGAGTGTCGTATGATATTTCCAAGTATAAGGACATCATGCGGAGCCGGTGGAACCCGTGGGAAGACCGGCCGATTGAGACGGCAGCGGAACTGTGTATGGCGCTCCGCAGAGTCACGAATTCGGATGAGTCCAGAGCAGTCGCGGTATTGGAGTTGCTGGAGGACCACCCCAAAGCCATCATCTTTTACAGCTACGACTACGAGCTGGATATTTTGCGTTCCCTTGGGTATCCGGAGGGCACGGAAATCGCGGAGTGGAATGGGCATAAGCACCAGGAGATCCCCACGGGGGACAAGTGGGTGTACCTCGTTCAATACACCGCCGGCTGCGAGGGGTGGAACTGCATCACCACGGACACCATTATATTTTACTCACAGCAGTATTCCTATAAAGTGGCCACCCAGGCGGCTGGACGGATTGATCGGTTGACCACGCCATACCGGGACCTGAACTACTATCACTTGAAGAGTTTTTCTGGGATCGACCTCGCTATCAGCAAGGCCCTGTCCAAGAAGAAGAACTTCAATGAGGGCAAGTTCGTCGGCTGGGCCACGAAACCGTTGGAGGTGAACCACAATGCCGAGCCGGAAAAGCATCGCAGAGCTGCTTAATCGTCGGAGGAGGCAGATTCTGGTTCATAGCATTATTTACTACAAGATGAACGACAATCTGATTTCGGATAGCACATGGTCGGCATGGGCCACTGAATTGGAGGAGCTGCAAGCCGAGTATCCGGAGATTGCTGCAAAAGTACCCTACGACAAAGAATTCAAGGATTTCGACCACTCCACCGGCATGAACCTGCCATTGAATGACCCTTGGGCGGTCAATAAGGCCCGGCAGTTGATCGCGCTGAAAAACAAGGGTACTTACGGCCAGTATGAACAACTGAAAATTCCAATCTAAAGGAGAAAAACGATGTGCGATGAAACTAAATCTTCGGCAAACTTCGTCACTCATGAAGACCGCATTCGCGCTTTTCATGATTGCATGGCACCTGCTCTGCATCTGTTTCCGCAGGACATCGCTGAGAAGCTGACAGAGAGTGGGTTCTTTACCGCACCGGCAAGCACAAAGTACCATGGAGCCTACGAAGGCGGTCTGTTTGACCACAGCTACAATGTGACTTCCGTGTTGGTCACCCTCAGCCACAATAATAATTTGGAGTGGCAGCGCCCCGACTCTCCGTACATTATCGGCATGTTTCATGATATTTGTAAGCAGGATCAATACCAGCATCCCGTCGACACAACTTTCTATGGTGGGGGTGGTCCGATCCCTCTTGTTGACGAAAGCAAATGGGAATATGACCCAAACTTGCTTCTCAAGGGTCACGGTGACAAATCCGTCATGCTGCTCTCCCAATATTTGCAGCTGACTATGGAGGAAATCCTGTGTATTCGCTATCACATGGGTGCCTTTGTGGATCAGAAGGAGTGGAACGACTATACTCGGGCCATTCATGAGTATCCAAACGTGCTTTGGACGCATACGGCCGATATGATTGCGGCACACATCCTGGAAATTGACAAGTGACATACCTTATTATATTCTACTGAACAAGAGGTGAAAGTACATGCTCGGAGCAATTATCGGCGACATCGTCGGTTCCCGGTTTGAGTGGCATAACCGCAAGTCAAAGGATTTTGAGCTGTTCACAGAACAATGCCGGTTTACGGATGATACCGCTATGACGGTGGCCATTGCCAAGGCTTTGCTGGAATGTGACGGCAAATTCGATTACCTTAGCGATAGAGTCGTGGGGTGCATGCAGGACATTGGACGCAGATACCTGAATTGCGGATTCGGACAGTCCTTCTGGCTGTGGCTTCATAAAGAGAACCCGAAGCCCTATGGGAGTTACGGAAACGGCGCTGCCATGCGGATCAGTCCAGTGTCTTATGTGGCCAGGTCAGAAGGAGAATGCATCGCGATTGCAGATGCGGTGACGCAGGTTACGCACAATCATCCGGAAGGCATGAAAGGGGCAAGGGCTGCGGCTCTGACCGTTTGGGATGCTCGGAACGGAGCCACCAAGCAGATGATCAGAAAAGTGGTGGAAGACCAATATTATATTTTGGATTTCACCATCGACGAGATCAGACCAAAGTATCGCTTTGACGTGAGCTGCCAAGGCTCTGTTCCACAGGCAATCAAGGCGTTTCTGGAGTCTGAGGGCTTCGAGGACACCATTCGGCTTGCAGTTTCTATTGGCGGAGACAGCGACACCATTGCGGCTATTGCCGGGGGAATTGCGGAAGCTTATTACGGCATACCGTATAAGCTCTGGGAAAGAGCTATGGACTATCTGCCCCAGGAGTTTCTTGATATTTTGGGAGATTTTCAAAAGAGATACGGCTGAGAAAATAGACCATCCTCAAATCGAGGGTGGTCTTTCTTTGTCTACTTACAGGAGATAATCTACATGGATAAAACACAGCTTCAGGAGTTCATCAATGCGCTCGGCATGATCGCTGAGACAGCGCTGGTCTTCTATCGAAGCGTTCTAGCGGCCAAAGCGACTCCGGAAGAAGCCATCCGGCTGACTCAGGCGTTTATCGCGGCCACATTATACGGCAATAACAAGAACGATAACTCCGGAAAGGAGTAAGGAAGGAGAAAAAGTTATGACAATCGGTGGATGGATTATATTTGCAATTCTTGCTCTGATGGTTCTCGGATTCGGAATCTGCGGCGCATATCTCATTGAGAACGTTGCGGGGAAAAATCATCAGTAGTCAGAATTATATTTTGGAGGTAAGTTATGGCCGGTTTAAGTATGGACATCAAATTGGAAACTAGGCTCTGCGAGGTAAACGGCGAGTTTGGATATTTCCACTGCTGGGAGCATTGGTCCAATGTAATAGACGCAAGTCCTCTGCGGGGTGGTCATCCCGGAGGCCAGATTGGGCAAGTCTATGGCATTGTGGAGTTTTCCGGAGAGGTCCGAAAAGTCGATCCATCTAAAATTCGTTTCAAAGATGAGACGAACGAGCAATGTAGGAGTTTTAACGATGAAAAAACTTCCGAAAATTTGTAGGGGTTGTGTTCACGCCCACCCAATATATGGAAACCGTGATAAGACTGGCAAACGAACAATCTCCAGTTATTTTTGCTCTGCGAAACATGCTGGATTAAAGAACGGAAAAATCAATCCTGGTCTGAAGCAGTGCGATGATAGACGAAAAAGTTGGTGATATTTCGTGTTTGTTGAAACCGAGTCCATGCGAATAGCCAGACTGGAGCAGATGTTGAAAGCGGCGCTCGATAATGATGATGCTATTGTCTTGGACGAAAACGGCGAACCTTTGATATTTGAACGGAAAGATGCGCCAAAAGAAATAGAGCAACTTCGCCCATTTGGCGAGGTTGACATTTCTCGCGAACTGGAACTGATTAAAGAATATAGGGAGAGTGCGAAATGATTCAGACTGATTTTGAACCCTATTGTGAGGATTGTGCAGATCTAGAACCGGTCGTAGAGAGACTCTATGGTGATGACGGGGTTATTCAGCAGGTCATCGCTTGCGAACATATCCGCCATTGTCGAAAGGTGGCGGAGTTCTACCGAGAGAAAGGAAAGCTCGAATCTGGGAAAGGAGAATGACCGATGTTCATTGTAAAAGACTGCACACGGAACCCTCCTTATACTATGGTAAGCAACGATGCCAAAAATGTCCGTGATATTGTCATCGGTATTACTGGAGACGAAATGGTTGGTGACCATGTGCTTCTCCATCTTGGACATATGACTTTCGGACAATTTTTAGTCTGGGGGCAATTATTCATTATCAAATGTGTTCCGGATGAAGATGTGCAGGCATTATATTTGAAAGGAAAAACGATGTCTAATGCATGGCACCCCTGCCAGTATGTCGATTGCAAATTAGAACATGACGGCTCTTGGATAGATGGAAAGTGGTATGAATGGGAAGACGTTCATGGTAACCGCGAGGTTGCTCGAATGAAGCTTGATGCCATAGACCATTTCTATCCGCATGCCAAAATCATCAAAGAAGAAGACGTCTGTCGTTATAGAGAGTTAGAAGAAGGAGAAGACAATGCTGATCATTAAAACTGAGGAAGACCGTGAGCGCTGCACATCTTGCTATGGTAACCACACCATTGAGTTGACTATGGAAGAAGTTGTGGCCCTGTTTGCGGGGGCAACCCTTGGCGATCCAAACTTTAATGAATATGGAGTCTTCATTCGATTGGAGGGAAATACATAAATAAGTATGAGATCGATTCTGCTTTGCATGATTTAGAAACTCGTCTCGATATTTCAATCAATTTTGATTCTCCAGAATATTCAGAACTTTTGTCCATGCTTGAACAACATGGAGTTGAAAACATCTTCAGCTTGGCCGGAATTATATGCGCTTGTTTAAAAGGAGAAAAATCTGATGCTTAAAATTGAAAACACCGAGGTTCTGGGCTGGGAGCACGCCATCCGCGGGATGCGCAATCCGATGAACTCTTGGGAGAAGAGTGATAGTAATTTATATCATACCTCGGTCTACTTCGACGAATGTAATGAACGGTGGGAAACGGATGGACATCGTTTTATGATTGGCCCTAATGACCTCGACCTTATGACTCGTCTTCGCAATGCCGGCACTGATCACCGGAAATTCATGCGGATGATCGTGGTGTATGCGGATCTGACCGGACCGCTGTACTGGTGGAAAGAATTCGATACATATAAGGTCGGGACTGTTGCGAACTCTTGCTCGACGATGCATAAGATCGCGGCGAAGGAGTTTAGTAGAGACGATTTTTCTTGGGAGCATTTAAGCGGCGATAACTGTGTCCCCGATCATGACTATCAGTCTTCTACTTACATTCTGGACTTAGTAATCGAGTCTTTGAACTTCTGGAGACATGAATATTTGACTGGAGAAGAAACAGGTCTCAAGAAGGATAAAAGGGCATGGTGGCAGATGATCCAGCTGCTCCCCGCCTCCTATAACCAGCGGCGGACGGTCATGCTCAACTATGAAGTGTTGGCCAACATCTACAAGAGCCGGCGGAACCACAAGCTGGATGAGTGGCATACCTTCTGCGATTGGATTGAAGATCTGCCTTATAGCAAACTGATCATGGGTCCGAGCCTAAAAGATATTCCTATCAGCAATGAAATTATGGAAGAGGCAAAGCGAAGAGTCCGTGAGGAACTGAATGCTCAGTGGGACAAGTTTTATGAAATGCACAGCGGCCATAAGAATGCTGATCGCGCCGTGTTCCGAATCCGAAAAGAGGATGTCGATGCTGAAACATGGGGCGCTCTCATGAAGGCAACTCAGGAGGGAAAGTCATTCCATATCTTTGAGGAGGACAAACCTTCCGAGAACTGTTCGGATGGAGCCTGCGACATTAAGTGGTGATGAAAAACAAACTTGATATTTTGGAAGAGCATTTACAGACGTGGACGAAACGGCACCCTTGCTGTTGGTGGCTCCTTCGGAAGTTTGCGGACTTTTGGGTCTTTGTGTTAAAAGTCCATATCTCTATCATGATACTGTACCTACTATTTTGGCGTTAAGGAGGATTGATATTTCGTGGAACGCCGAGATTTTATCAGCTTTTGGAATGAGGCACATACCATTATCGACGACGCCGTAGAAAAGCGCGATCGGTCGGTAGCAATTTATATTTCGCCCGATAGTGGTATGACGCTCAATGTCTATCCCTGGCCGGACGAGGAATCACTTCGAGAGGCTCTGGAGCGCGGCAAAATCACCTACAATGACTATCGCAAAAAGATTGGCCTTGCCCCAGCCACGACTTAATTGACACCCTCCGGCGCACATGGTATGATGAACTCGGATAAGCCAAATCGACTATGCGCAAAAAGTGCAGCTCCTATTATGGAAGGAGGTTGTTAAGCTATGGCTGAACGCAACAATTCTCACCTTCTGGATGGTGGTGATGATCCCATGGGCATGACGGACAACCAGTACAAGGGAATGCTCCTTGACCAGTTAGAAGACTGGCAGGAGGTCCTGGATCTGGCAATCAAGGCCGGGAACACCGAAATCCAGGAAAAGGTCGAGAAACAGATTCGCAAAATCAATGAAAAGCTGAAGTTCTAAACCTCGACCAAAGGGAGAGCCTACGGAAACGTGGGCTCTCTTCTTTTATATTTAGGAGGAATACAAAGATGACACTCCATGAAAAAGTAGTTCTTTCCGCTTATACCGGCATTCTGATGTGCGATATGTCTGAGGTTCATAAGTACATCGAAAAGCTCCTGGGGCGGTCGGTTTGGACGCATGAACTGGCCAGTGAGACCCTGTGGAAGACGATCAAGGAAAAGGCAAAATCCGACTTTCTCAAAATTATTGAGTTGTAGGAGGGCCCAATGCCAAAGATCAATTCGGGAGATAAACTCTATCTATGCGATCGAAAACAATGTGGAGACCGGTGCCACTATCTCGATTGCCGGCATACCACTGATATTTCGCATGCCGTTAATGCCCCCACCTTTCCGGGCGGCTTTGAGGAGATCGGCTGCGGCCCTTATACCTATTTCGTAGAAAGAGGGGTCCATTCTAACGTGAATTGTAACGATTGTGTCTGTGCCCTAGTATGCAAAGAGGCTCAAGACCCGAAGTATCGTAAACAAGTTCAGTCCGGAGAGATTGCCTGCTGTGACTTCCATCCCAGACCGGACGATTCTTTGAAGAATGCCATTTCCGCAGTGGCAAAATTGGATTCTACTTCCGGTGTTCCGCAAAGTGTCTATGTTGTGGAAGAATGTTCGGAGCTTATCAAAGAATGCTCAGAACTTATTAAAATGTTGATGAAAAAGCATCGAAAGAAAGGAAATGATGCGGAAATCATCGATGAAGCCTGCGACGTTCTGACCACAATTCTTGTTATGCTGCACCAATATGGGGTGGATGAGCAGACAATTCGGCAAAACATTATTGCCAAGTGCAGTCGAGCTTTGGAACGGTATGAAAATTCTGGAGAATTATAAGGAGCGCCGCCATGCCTATCAGAGATAACGACCTGCTTGTCTACTTCGGCAAGTATTGTAAATCCTGCAAGCATGAAAAACTGGAGGAGAACGAACCGCCTTGCGACGAGTGCCTGGAGCATCCGGTCAATCTGAATTCCCATAAGCCCATCAATTATGAAGATAAGAACGATTGAGGAGGCCAAGATGAAACTGAAATTTATTGGGGAAGACGGTTCTATGGGATTGCGAACTGGTGAAGTCTATGATACCCGCATCTTCATCAAAGGAGAATGCCTATGGGTCGAATGGAAAGTCAATCTCTACACCGTAAAATCTTGCCCCTATATTTCTACGCAGTCATTTGCACAAAATTGGGAGCTGCCACGATACAATTCTAAATAAGGAGGACCGATATGGCTCAAAAACGAATTAAGATGGTTCAGCATGATATTTTGAACGATCGGATGCGACTTCTCTATGACGACGGAACGCAGGGTATTCTGAAGTATGGAGAAGTCGTTTCTCGTTCTAAGGCACCCATCAGTCTTCAGCCGGAGAGCTTTGTCGGGCTCACGCTCAAGCAGGCCAAGATGAAACTTGGTATTAAGAATTGAGGTGCCCCGATGAGTCAACAATATGATTTATATTTGAAAAAGCATAAAGCAAATGTGAAAAAGGGCTTTGATTGGCTTCAGACCAACATGCCTTGGCTGTTTGAAGGCCGACCGAGTGCCGCTTGGCAAACCGAATTTGAACACGACGCCTCCAAGTCAAACCCCGACGAGTACGAGGCCTATGACGCTTACTTCTACGGCGGCAACCGCTCTCACGCCATTGTGGAGGCGTTTAATCGGGCTTGGCTTCTACATATCCACCGCAATCCTCACCATTGGCAGCACTGGGTCCTGATCAACGACGACCCCGGTGAAGGCGAAGTCCTATTGGAGATGCCCTACAATTATATTATTGAGATGATCTGCGACTGGTGGGCCTTCAGCTGGGAGAAAGGTGACCTGAGTGAGATCTTCTCCTGGTATGATGACCACCAGGCCTACATCAAACTTCACCCCAAAACCCGAGCGACAGTGGAAGATATTCTCTGGGAGCTCCGGGGCCGGCTTGGGTTCAATGTCCTGGCTCACCACGGCGTCAAGGGCCAAAAGTGGGGTGTGCGCAATGGGCCACCGTATCCTATTGACAGATTGAAAAATGCCGGTGGGCAGAGTATAATTGCGGTTGAACATACCGAACTGACCGGACCGCCAAATGGAATCACACAGACGACGAATGGTAAGGGCGGAATCGATCGTAATTACTACGACGGTGCTGGCAAGCAAACAAAACAAATTAGCAATAACGATCATGGGCACCCTAAGCAACATGGCTTTGGAAAACACGGCGAACACGCCCATGATTATATTTATGACGAAAACGGCGACTTAATTGAGCGTCCTATTCGAGATTTGACAGACGAAGAACGAGAGGAGAATGATGATATTTTATGACGATTCAGGAACTTAAAGACCATCTTACCAATTTGGTCGGTCATGTCACTTTCATCTATAACGGTTTCTCCTGCGGCATTGATCCTCTGGCGAAAGATCTATTTGAGGTATGGTGCGGAGACGATGCCTTTTCTGTCAGCTCTGTCGATGAGGTTTTGAATGACGAACTCTTTGACGGAAGATCGCTGACGGATATTTGGGACGATGTGACTGATTTGGACTTCTAAATCTCGCAGGAAAGGAGAAAAACTGTGATAACTATTCAAGGGCAATACAACACTGCTATTTGCTACACCAATGAGCTGGAAGGAGCGGCTCGGGAGCAGATTCAGGCAGTGTGTGACCGGCCCGAGTTTGCGGGCTGTAAAATCCGTATCATGCCCGATGTGCACGCCGGAAAAGGCTGTACCATTGGCACGACTATGACCATCCGGGATAAAATCGTCCCCGGTATGGTGGGTGTGGACATTGGCTGCGGCATGGAAACGGTGGAGTTGGCCGAACGTGAAATCGACTACGCCAAGCTGGACGCGCTGATCCGGGAGAAGATTCCCTATGGCCGGGAAATTCGTGATATTCCCCACTCTCTTAACTCCGAAATCGACTTGACCCAGCTCCGGTGCGCTGACCAGATCAATCTTGACCGAGCGGTTCGCAGCATCGGCTCTTTGGGTGGTGGTAACCACTTTATTGAGGTAGACCAAGCCGGGGACGGACGGCTGTTTCTGGTCGTCCACTCCGGGAGCCGGCACCTCGGAACGGAAGTGGCCGACTACTATCAGAATGAGGGACGCCGCGCACTCTGGGGCGGAGCCAAGCATCAGATCCAGGAGACCATCGCAAAGCTCAAAGCTGAAGGACGGCTCCAGGAGATCCAGAAGACCATTACAGCGCTGAAGAAGGAACATGAGCTGGATATCCCCAAAGACCTCGCTTACGTGGAGGGAAAACTGTTTGACGACTACATCCACGATATGAAGTTGACGCAGCAGTTCGCCGTACTCAATCGAAAAGCCATGGTGGACGTTATCCTAGATGGTATGGGTCTCACTGCCGTAGATATTTTCACCACTATCCACAACTACATTGATACGGACGCCATGATTCTTCGGAAGGGCTCTGTTTCTGCCAAGAAGGGAGAAAAGTTGCTCATTCCTATCAACATGCGGGATGGCAGCTTGATCTGCATTGGCACGGGGAATGAGGAGTGGAACTGCTCTGCTCCGCACGGAGCCGGGCGCCTCATGAGCCGTCGAGCAGCACTCAATATGCTTTCCATAGAAGAGTTCCAGAATGAGATGAAGGGCATCTACACAACTTGCGTAGTGCCTGACACCTTGGACGAGTCCCCGATGGCCTACAAGAGCATAGAGGAGATCGTTTCCCAAATCGGCCCCACTGCAATCATCGTGGAGCGCATCCACCCCGTTTACAACTTCAAAGCCTCGGATTAAACCAAATACGAAAAAAAAGAATGCCTCGAATTGTGTAGCAGCAGTTCGGGGCATTTATATTTTCTGGAAAGGAGCGGCATGAAAGGGATTTATAAAAGACCAGTTAGTTGTTCCCCTTGCATCGACATGGATTGGATGACCCCTGAAAGCTGTGCCGAGTGTGAGCGATTGCGACGTGAAGAGGTCGATATTTTACAGCTCGGCGTTGGGCTCTTCGCAAACAAGGCGGTTGTCAAGCGACCGGACGGCACACTGGCAACAGTTTCGCTTAATGAACTCACTATTACGGATTGATATTTTGAAAAGGAGAAACACACATGGATGAGATGAATGTAAAAGCAGTTGAGACTACGGAAAACAAAGAGTCCCGGCCGAAGATCATCGCGGTGGATTTCGACGGCTGTCTGGTCACAAACAAGTTCCCGGAGGTCGGCGATCCGATCAACAAGACCATCTCTCGGCTCAAGCAGGAGCAAGCCAATGGCGCCAAGGTCATCCTCTGGACCAATCGAGTCGGAGAGGCTTTGGAAAAGGCGCTGGCATTCTGCAAAGAGCAGGGTATCCATCTGGACGCGGTCAATGAGAATCTGCCGGAGATCATCAAGGCCTTTGGGGGCGATACCAGAAAGATATTCGCCAATGAGTATTGGGATGACCGGGCGGTCTACATGGCCGAGGAAGAAGATTCCTGGGCTGCTCAGGAGGTTGCCCTTGCCTGTCAGAGTGAGCGGGAGGCTTCGGAGGGTACGGACGACTGGGCCTATGGCGTGCTCTGCTATGAGAGCGCCCTTCGGGCTTATCAAACGCTGGCCCGAGATGGCCACTCCGGATTCAGTATCCAGATCACCAAGAGCATTCTAAACCGCCTGATCGATGGTAAGTGTCTGACCCCCATCGAAGACACTCCGGATATTTGGAGCGATATCACCGGCGAGTGTAGCTGGAAAGAAGGGTATCAGAAGTACCAGTGTAAACGTATGTCCTCCCTGTTCAAAGAAATCGCTCCGGACGGGACGGCTACTTATTCCGATATAGACCGGGTTTGCGGCATCAACGTCAACTATCCTAGTGCGGCGTTTAGTAATGGGATGATGACTCGTCTTATCGACACGATCTTCCCTATTACCATGCCCTATCTGCCCTCTACCAAGAAGTATCGCGTCTTCTCCGAGGACTTCCTGGTTGACCCAAAGAATGGCGACTATGATACTGTCGCTTATCTTTATATTCTCACACCCGACGATAAGCGGATCGAGCTGAACCGTTACTTCAAAGAAGAGGATGGTAAGATGGTCCCCATCGAGAAAGCTGAGTATGAGGAGAGAAAGGCCAAACGGGTGAAGAAAAAATGAAGCATGGCTGGGATGACATTTTGCGTTTTCTATTCAATGCTGTTTTGATCCTGGCCATCATCGGTCTTCTATTCCTCGTGAAATTACTCTTTGACTTTGTGAGGTGGGTACTGTGAAAAATTTTGACACGGTTTTGGTCGGCTTTGACCACAGCCACGGCGACCCCGCGGTATTGATCGTCGGGCGGAAAGCACCTGGCGATAATGTTCGCATCATCAACCAGTTCCAAGGCAAAGAGGCTGAGGAACTGTATCAGAAACTTGTTGGGGAGGAATAAAAATGCTTGAGAAAAGGCTTGGCAAAATTGACTTTGCTGAGTTTGGTACTATGCGAGATTATTCATTTCAACTGGGGCTCCAACTTGGGTTCTCGATGTCTGGCAGTGGCGTTATGGATGCTGGTAAATATACGGTGAATATGTCTCCCGACTGCCACTGGGAAATGGAAACTCGCAACAGCAATCTTGCAGAATCCCTTGACCACGTGACTAGAATCCTCAAGGATGCAAAGGTGAACTATGTTTCCGAGTTGCTTGGAAAACCTGTCGAAGTAACTTTGGAAGATGGCGTGTTTAAGGACTTCCGAATTCTTACGGAGGTTCTTTGATATTTGAAGGAGGAGAAAAAGCATGACTATCGGCGGTTGGATTGCATTTGTGTTATTTGCGGCACTCATTTTATGTGCCGGCATCGCGGGCGCGTGTCTGATTGAGAACGTCCTCGGAAAGATTATCAGTGTGGCGGTTGCCATTCTGCTGATTTTGGGATTGTTCTTCGGTATGCGCTGGTACTTCCAGAACACCGCATCTGGCCAGCGGGCCATGACGGATCAGAAAAGCGATTTAGACAATGGACTCGAACGGACGGTGACAATTTATACAGCCGACGGAGAGATCATTGCACAGTACACCGGGAAAATTGATATAGAGGGCAATGACGGCGGCTATGTTCTCTTTGACTATGAGGGGAAGCGCTATACCTATTACAACTGCTTTGTAGAGTCCATCGCTGAAATCAGGCCTTGATATTTTCGGAAAAGGAGAAAACATGAAACGCATTTACGTCGGCGCACTCTTGTGCGCTATTTTGTCGTTAGGGCTATTGACTGGGTGCGACCAAGGCGTTGCTCGCTCTTTTGGTGGCGATATGACTTTGGAACTGGAACCCGGCCAAAAACTGGAGATGATCACTTGGAAAGATGATTCTTTGTGGTATCTCACTCGGCCAATGCAAGATGGAGAGGAGCCGGAAACACATACTTTCCAACAGTCATCCGAGTTCGGAGTGTTTGAGGGCACCGTGACTATCGTTGAGTCTGCTGAGGAGTAGTTCACATTGATATCTGAAAAAGGAGAAAGACCGAACTATGAAGGAGAAGTTTACCAAGAAACTATTTGGGAAATCATCGCCTAAGTCATGGAAGCCTCCCTACCCCTCTTCTCCTGTGCAAAAAGTCCCCCAACCTCAAGCATCAAATTCTGAAACCACTCAGAGAAAACTCAGTCCACGGGAACGATTTGAGCCGATTATTTCCAGGCCCATAGAACTGGAAAAGGTAACCCTTCACCTTCATGATGCAGATGGTGAACGCGAAATCAAAACCTGCTATGGCGATATTTATAAAATCGTCAATGCTCTGATGGATTATGCCAGACTGCTGGAATTGGCCTGTGATGAGTGGGGATTGGAAGGGTTCCATCGTGCCACTTATGAATATCATGCTGAAAAGCTTCGCGCCATTGCGAAAAAGTATCAAGCCGGGATCGGCTATGATTACGACGCGACTTTGGTTAGGTGCGAAGCGAAAAAGAAAAAGCCGCATAAGGACGATGACATAGGCGGCGACGCTATGGAACTGGCACTTAAACAGGCACGTCGCCAAGCTCAAAAGGAGGAAAAAACACCATGACAGTCTACATCGCCGGGAGACAGACAGGTAAAACTGTATTTCTGATTCAGCAATCCGCAAGAACCGGCGCTGTCATTGTAGCACCGACCTACCAGATGGTGGGGTATATCGACCGTATGGCTCGCGACCTCGGTTTGCAGATCCCGCCTCCTATTACTGTCGCCGATTGGATTCGAGGCCTCGTCCGCCAGCGCGAAGGCCATGACAAAACTTATCTGGTTGACGAGCTGCAAATGATGCTGCACCAGCTGAATGTTGAGGCCGCAACGCTGGATGAAAATTATAAGGAGATGGTTCGTATGTTCGGAGTAAAAGAAACCTGCTGCACTAAATGCGGCCATAGGGATGTGTGCCAATACAAAGAGGAGTATTTGGCGGCCCAGGCTGCTGTGGATGAAGTCAGTGTCAACTTACCCTCAAAGGGTGACAAGTCTATCAGAAGCATTCGGCTTCGGGATATTTCCTGGATCGAGCCGACAGAGCTGAAGTGCCGTTATTTCCATCAGAGTACAGGAACAGTTCGGTAATCGGAATCCGGGAGGAAAACCTGATGCTTGAGAAAACGCTGATTGATCTTGCGCATCGCCATTTTGAAATTATGTGGAGATATGAAGCAATGACCAACTCCATCATTGTCCATATGGAAAAACGATACAAGCAGCAGTGGCATAAACAAAATTACCGGGTTACGTTTAGAGAAATCGGTTGCTCCGGCGGCTTTGAAGTGTTTATGACCATGCTTCTCAAACACTTAGCCGATGAAACAGACCGAACGATCAAAGTGAACTGCAATTCAGATTGATATTTTGAAAGGAGAAATCTGTTTATGAATGAGAAAGTGATGCGCCATAAGACAATCTGCGATGAGCTGAATAGCTTGTACGAGCGGAAGAACCATGACTATGGCGACAGTTTCCACCAGACCTTCGTAGAAGAGGGTTTAGCCATGACCCGGATTCGGCTGGGGGACAAGTTCTCCCGGTTCAAAACTCTTTCCCGCCTTTCTGCAAATGACGCCGGCCAGCAGCGGGTCACTGATGAGTCTATTCGGGACACTTTGATGGATCTGGCCAACTATGCCATTATGACCATTCTGGAGATGGATATGGAGAAGGGGGCAAAAATGCTTGACCCCAATGCCGCCTGTATGGCGATTGAGCGCTTGCGAAGCCCGCAATGATATTTTAGGAGGTAAAAATCATGCGTAGTCTGCTGAGAAATATGGCCAAGGCCGAGATGGTTCGTCGCGGCTATCCCAAAGTGAACCGCCAAATGCATCGTCTTTACGGTGATTGGCGTAGTCTTATCGGGGCGTACCCGACCAGCCTTACCACGGGCAAACCAATGGCAAAGAATTTCCATGGTAAGAAGAAGTATCCGAAGGGACACACTTATCACCTCTTTGTGTACTGAACAAAATTGATATTTTCAAGGAGGGGGACTCACGATTCTATGTGGAAACGAGAACTGCTGAAAAACAAACTCTATGCTCTGCTGCTGGTTGGGCTCTCTTTACCAATCATGTTTCTCGATGGGGACGCGACTGCGACAGTTTTGATGCTGTTCTTCGCCGTCCCCATGTTCTTTGCTAAGGAAAACTGGATTATGGGAGGCACCTATGTAACTCAAGAAAGCCGGAGGAAAAGTGTACGGCGCTGTACTTACCGCAGCGGAGAAAAAAGCGATGGATTTAGAGATCCAGCGGGAACTGGCCGAGTACGACAGAAAACACATCGCCGAAATCGATGCGACCATTCTGTGGGTGCTGCATGAACAATTTGGGTTCGGGGCTCAGCGGCTCCGAACCTATTACGATGCCTTCCACGACCGCATCAAGGAGCTGGTCAGCCGATATGAGATGGAGGACCAGGATGATATTTGGCTCTGTACCCAGATGCTGAAGCGGATTGGTGTCGACATTGAGGCGTGGCATAAGGAGAGCGACTATGGGACTTGACGCTTTTGGAAGAATGGTGCGGGATATCCGCCTGGTTCGGGCGCTCCTGCTCTATGACATGGCAAAGGATCTTGATATTTCTCCGGCTGAGTTGTCTGCCATCGAATGCGGAAGAAAAAATGTTCCAGACTGGTTCGTCTCTAAACTACAAGAAACATACGGTATCAGCGATATGCACGCTCAATCGCTTATCAAATATATGAATGAACGGGGTGATAAAAATTGTCCTGGAATGATCGAAAAAACGCAGAGGGCTACTCAGACCCCACAGCCTACCAAGCTCTGAAGAACATGGATGCCGAGGAGGAGCGGTTCCATAAGCTGCTCTATGCCATCTTTGATATTTGTGAGTTGGCGGACTTTGAGATTGAGGGGCGGATTGTTCTGGTGGACAAGCGCTCCGGAAAGGTTTGGAGGTGATGAGATTTGGGCCTATCCAGACTTGTAGCAAAATGTAGGGCGTGTCCATATGTATCCACCTGCGAACATAAGCAGATGGAGGCGCTTGGATATTTACCGATGTCGGAGCCGACGGTTGAGATTCGGACAGACCGGTCAGTTCAGATCGACAACCTTTTAACTGCACTCAACTGCTGTTATACCAATATGCAAGCAGGCGTTTCCAAGTCCCAAAATAATATTCGAGAGGTGATGACTCATGACCATGGAAGAGATTCTGGCGGTTGTTCAAAAGATCAAGGATGCTTGGGTGGCATTTGGCCAGTCGATGGCGGAGGCTGCACAGGCACTTGAGGATATGTTTCGCAACCTTGGAGAGAGCGATGAACTCTGGCCTAAGCGGAATGGGATACCTCCGAAAAAGTATGGCATGTCTCTTCATCGGCGGGTTCGTCCAGCTCCTCCTCGCTACCAGTTTGTCCCCGTGGCACCTCGAACTCGGCCTTACCAGCGGCGTGCATTTTGAGGAACAAACCTAGTCAGAGATTGATATTTTGTGTGTAGATAGGTGGCGAAGAAGTACAGAAGGGTACGGACGACACTGATTAGACCCTTAATATTTGGGGGGAGAACGGTATAGCCGGGTAGCGAAGGGTACGGACGTCTCCAATTTTGAAGCAGGATTCGACCTGAAAATAGGCCAAAAGCTGCTACTATTACTGTTAGTAGCAGGTCAATTTTGGGGCGTTTTGCTGGCCACTTTTAGTCCGAAAACTGGCCATTTGCCCACTTTTGTTTCGGAACTGGCCAGAAACCTTTTGATTCTTGCACGAAAAAAGGACCGAAAATGACGAAAAATTGGCCATTTGCCCACTTTCTGCCCACTTTTATTTTCAAAAGTGGCCAGGCTGAAACCGTTGCGCCCCAAGGGTTTGCGGGTTTTCTGGCCACTTTCCCACTTTTTCTCTTCACTTAAATGCGAAAAAAAATATTAAAATTTATATATAAGTGGAAGAAAAAAGTGGCCAACTGGCCAGCTGCTACTATCAGCGCCTCAAAATGTCGTTCGCGGCTATAAAAATACTCTTTCCATTCAAAACTTAATGTGCTATACTGACAATGCCACACAGTTTCATATATTTTTTAGTCTACGGGGAAAATACTTTGGCAAAAGGTGTTTTCTCTCTTCCTCGTTATGCCCGTAGGCTAAAATGAGATTGTGTGGCAACAATGGAGAGATTCGCTTTTGCAAGAGTGCGTCTCTTCATTGGGGCGCACTCTTTTATTTTGCTCAAAGGAGGGATTGCCGATGGCCAAATCAAAGAAGCCGAACGGTAACATCGGTGGTACGCTTGGATTTGTCGCCGGAATTGTCGGCGCCGTGACTCCGCTTGCCGTCGAGCTTATCGACCGGATTCCCAAAAAGGAAGAACTCGCCCCTTCTGAAGAATTGATATTTATGCCGGAGCTCTGCTCTAAGAAGTTTCCTCTAAAATTGGACGAGGCAAAAGAACTTTTGGATAGCCGCGGTCTAAAAGCACTGCCTATCGAGGTTCGCTTTCGGGATGCGTGCGTCAAATACAAAGACTGCTTTGAACTCCAGGTAGTTGGCTCTGACCGCAAACCAAACTCGAAGCTAAAACCCGGAGACACTGTGATTGTGCAGTATGTGACCCAGGAAGTCATCGACGAGAGCCGGCGGATATTTGAAGAGACCGAGCAGCAGAAGGCCGCGTTGAAACAGGAGCGAGCAATCAAGCGAGCTGAACAGGTGGAGCGTGCCAAAGCCGTCGCAGGCGATACCGCCGCTAAAGCAAGAGCCGGTGTCGAGAAAATAGTCCACCGTGACGTCAAGAAAAAGAAAGAACTTGGAAAGGAGAACTCCCATGAGCAGGAATAGCGGAAAGAAACGGGGTACGGCCGGGCTGATCTTGGACGTTATCCTCACCCTTTGTACCGGAGGTCTCTGGCTGATTTGGATTCTGATCCGGTATCTGCGGAACAACAGCTGATGAACACAACATTGATATTTTACGCTTAGCCGGGACGCTTGTGGGTGTCTCGGCTCTTTTCATTTCCGCTGAAAATGCAGTCCCCTTTATGGGAGGCGATAGTATGAAACTCAACATTGGAAACTCGACCCAAATATTGATGACGTTTACCATGTCGATGGTGGCGGCGATTGGAAGTGCTGCCGGCGCCACGATCTGGCAATCGTTTGGCAAACCAAAGGTCGAGAAGATTGCTGAGGAAAATAGTAAGCCGAAACGAAAAATTGGATTTATCATTGAAGATTAGAGCCGTCATCCGCGGCTCTTTTCTTTTTGCTCCAAATTGATATTTTAGGGCTGTTTTTCTTTCCGCAAAAAAAACAGACTCTTTTATGGAGAGGAGAGAGATATGTCGCGCATATCCTATTCTTTCTATCACTTTTATCGGAAAGGAGGCCGTTTCGTGGCCAGAAGCGCAAGATTGGAAAGTGGTTTTCAGGACCGGCTTATTGCCAATTTGAAAACGATATTTCCCGGCTGTATGGTTTTTAAGATGGATCAGCGCCAGGGCATCCCCGACCTGCTCATTCTTTATGGAAAGAAATGGGCCTCCCTTGAGTGTAAGAAATCTGCACGCGCTAAGAGACAGCCAAACCAAGAATATTATGTTGGGAAGATGAACGAGATGTCTTTCTCCAGATTCATTTCCCCGGAGAACAAGGAGGAAGTGCTGGATGAACTTCGCAAAACACTCCAACCTTGAGGGGCAGCATGCCTTTCTTAGCGCCAGTGGCTATCACTGGATCAATTACTCAGAAGATAAGCTCGCCGACGCTTACGCCAAATACCGGGCGGCTCAGCGTGGGACGGCTCTTCACGCTTTTGCGGCCCAATGCATCAAACTGGGTCAGCGACTGCCAAAATCTCAGAAGACGTTGAACATGTATGTGAACGACGCCATTGGGTATAAGATGACCCCGGAACAAATCCTGTATTATTCTCCAAACTGTTTCGGGACCGCCGACGCCATTTCCTTTCGGAAAGATATTCTTCGGATTCACGATCTGAAGACCGGCGAGGCCCCGACGCATATGGAACAGCTTATGGTTTATGCGGCCCTCTTCTGTTTGGAGTATGACTACAAGCCAAACGAGATTGAGATGGAGTTGCGTATTTATCAGAACGATACCGTCCTTTACCACAAGCCTACCATCGAGGATATTTTCCCCATCATGGACCGCATTGTTACCTTCGACAAAATCATCAACAGTATCAAGGAAGAGGAGGAATAAGCCATGGACCCCATTGTGGATGATATTTTGATGCACTATGGCGTCAAGAGGCGCTCTGGGCGCTACCCCTGGGGTTCTGGCGAGAACCCTTATCAACACGGCGGAGACTTCCTGGCCCGTGTGGAAGAACTTGAGGCGCTTGGCAAATCTCAAAAGGAAATTGCTGAGGAGCTGAAGATGTCTACCACCGATCTCCGTATGCAGGTTCGTGTGGCGAAACATGAACGGCGCGCCTTACAGGCAGAGCGAGCGAAGTCCCTTCGGGAAGAGGGAAAGACACTGGACGAGATCGCCAAGATCATGGGGTATAATAATGACTCCTCTGTCCGTGCCCTGCTCAACGAGAACACCGCGAGCAATAAAAACAAGGCTCTTGCCACCGCCGAGGCTCTGAAGAAGGAGCTGGCGGTCAAAGGGGCTCTTGACGTGGGCGAGGGTGTGGAGCAGCAGCTTGGCGTGTCCAAAGGCGTACTCCAGGAGGCGCTATTCATTCTGGAGACCGAGGGCTATAACCGCTATGGTGTCGGCGTCCCTCAGGTAAACGACCCGAAGAAACGGACTATCACGCCGGTTATCTCCGTTCCTGACATTGAGCAGCGTGATGCTTACCAGAACCTGGACATCATCAAGTCGGTAGGCGACTATCATTCTGCTGACGGAGGTGCGTCTTGGGATAAGCGGGAATATCCGGCCAGCATTGATTCCGGTCGGGTGAAGATTCGCTATGGCGACGAAGGTGGCACCTCCAAGGATGGCGTTATTGAACTTCGCCGTGGTGTGGCAGACCTCGACTTGGGGGATTCTCACTATGCTCAGGTTCGCATCCTTGTGGACGGGACTCATTATCTAAAAGGCATGGCCATGTATTCTGATGATATGCCGGATGGTGCAGACATCGTGTTCAACACGAACAAACATTCCGGAACGCCAAAGATGGATGTCTTAAAGAAAATTCAGGATGCCCCCGATAACCCCTTTGGCGCGTTCATCAAGGCCAATGGTCAAAGTTACTACCCTGACCCGAATGGTAAGTACACCGATCCCATCACCGGAGAAAAGAAGTCCCTATCCGCCATCAACAAGCTGAAGGAAGAGGGAGACTGGGACAAGATGAGCAAGAACTTATCCTCCCAATTTCTTTCTAAGCAGCCCATCAAGTTGATTCAGAAGCAGCTCGACTTGACTTATGCCGATGCCGCCGATGAATTCGCGGAAATTTGCTCTCTCAATAACCCCACCATCAAGCGGAAACTGCTGATGGACTTTGCAGACGAATGCGATTCCGCAGTTGTCCATTTGAAAGCGGCGGCCCTCCCCCGGCAGAGTACGCAAGTGATCCTCCCCATCACCAAAATGAAGGAGACGGAGATTTATGCCCCCAACTACCGGAACGGAGAGAAGGTCGTCCTGATTCGTTACCCCCATGGGGGTACGTTTGAGATCCCGGAGCTGACGGTCAACAATAAAAATCAGTCGGCGATCTCAATTCTGGGCAAGAACATCCGTGACGCCGTCGGCATCAATCCGAAGGTGGCGGAGCGATTGTCCGGAGCGGACTTTGACGGCGATCAGGTGGTGGTCATCCCCGTGGGCGGAAAGGTGTCGGTGAAATCCACCCCCGCCTTGGATGGTTTGAAGGATTTCGACCCAAAAGTTGAATACTCCACCGAGGGAAAGACTGGTGTCCGGCTCCTCTCAAAAGCCGCCACCCAGATAGAGATGGGTAAAATCTCCAACCTCATCACGGATATGACCTTAAAAGGGGCCCCCGAGGAGGAAATTACTAAGGCCGTCAAGCATAGCATGGTGGTCATCGATGCGGCTAAGCATAAGCTTGACTATAAGCGGTCGGAAGTAGAGAACGACATCCCCACCCTCCGCAAACGGTGGCAAGGGTACACGGACCCCGAAACCGGAAAGGAAGTGGGCGGGGCATCCACCCTGCTCTCCAGACGGAAGCAAAGCGTCGACGTTCCGGAGCGTCAGGGCAGCGGCCGTATCGACAAGGAGACGGGAAAGGTCATCTACAAGGAATCCGGGCGTACTTATGTGGACCCGAAGTCTGGTAAAACAATTCCGGCCACGACAAAGATTAAGCTCTTGGAGAAGGTCGACGATGTTCGGACCCTGTCTTCCGGCACTGTCCAGGAAGATGCCTATGCTGACTACGCAAATCGTATGAAGGCACTTGCCAATCGGGCAAGGCTTGAATACTTAGCGACGCCCACGTTGGTTCGTAATGCCAGTGCAGCAAAGGCTTATGCGCCTGAAGTTACCAGATTGACCAGTGCGTTGAAGACTGCTCAGCTTAACGCTCCTCGTGAACGTGAGGCTCAGCGTATTGCCAATGCGCAAGTTAAGGCAAAGATTCAGGCTAACAACATTACCGACAAAGACGAAATCTCAAAGATTCGTCGCTCCGCAATTAGCGACGCTCGTGTGACGACTGGAGCAAGCGGGAAAGGAACGCGCATTACAATCTCTGATGGAGAATGGGAAGCAATTCAGGCTGGCGCAATTTCTGATACAACCTTGAAAGAGATTCTTCGTTACTCTGATCCCGATGTCGTCCGGGAACGCGCAACCCCAAGAGCATCGACGCAGTTGTCGACTGCTCGCATCAATCGCATCAAGGCAATGGCAAACTCTGGCTGTACCAATGCCGAGATTGCTGATGCTTTGAACCTTTCATCTTCTGTTGTTTCCAAGTATCTCAATGAGTAAGAAAGGAAGTGAGAGCGAATGGAAACGTGTATGCTTACAACGACCGACAACCCGTATGACCCCTTTACCCAGTATGAAGCCTGGTATCGGTTTGACGAAGACAACGGGTATCACTCCTGCGCTTTCTTGGCGCGTATCGCCCGTACTTCCGATCAGCTCTCTGAGCAGGAGAACATGGAAGAAATCGAGCGAGCCATTAACGACATCATCAAGTATGACCCCTTGGGGATCTATAAAAAGGTGAAGCGGAAGCTGAAACCCGAGCCTGCCGTGACCATGTGACCCCCAAAAGCCTATAAAACCAGGAAAAAGAAATGTTCTCTGATTCAGAGCGCATTTCTTTTTGTCATTTTAGAGAAAAAATTCTGAAATGACGACCAGATTTAGGGTTCAAGGTGTGTTAAAGGGTATAGGGGGACCCCTTAAAAATACCACCCCCCCCTATGCATCGCGATGGTCTTCAAAAATTCTCCGGGGGATATTTTTGGAAAATGGCTTCGGTTTTCAGCGGTGCTTGAACAAGCCCACAGGGCGGCGTTTACCGGCGAGGACTCTTTTTCGTTCAGCTGTGATCTCCTTTCCGGCTGAGTACGCAATGCATTACCTCCATTGCCGCGAGTTTTTCTCCACTTGTCGGTAAGCTGCTTATGCGGGCTTCTTCAAGCACCGCTGAAAACCGGTCCAAACATCACAGAAACTGCCACAACTCTAAGTGAGAGGAGGTGTCAAGTGTGGCAAAAGCAACGAAACCTTCTGGCATTCAACCGAGGAAGCGCCGGGCCGCCTTGACACCGGAGGCCAGAGAGAACCAGCTGATCGATTTGGCCGTCAACCTGATTGAAAAGCGTCTGCTGGAGGGGACGGCTTCTTCCCAGGAGGTCACCACCATCCTGAAGCTCGGAACCACCAGGGCGCGTCTGGAAAATGAGCGGCTTGCCAAAGAGGTGGAGCTGGTCCAGGCCAAGACCGAGGCGTACAAATCCGGAGTCCGGATGGATGAGCTCTACGAAAAGGCCATGGCCGCCTTTAAGCGGTACAGCGGGCAGGACGAGGAGGACGGGGATGAGTATTAGATGTTACTCGGAATTGATCCTTCTCCCCACCTTCGAGGAGCGCTACCGCTATCTTCGTTTGAACGGTGTTGTCGGAGAGGAGACCTTCGGCTTTGACCGGTACATGAATCAGGTCTTTTATCGCTCCCCGGAGTGGAAGCAGATCCGGGATGTTGTGATTGCCCGGGACATGGGGTGTGATTTGGGAATTGCCGGACGGGAGATTTACCGCCGTCCACTTATCCACCACATGAACCCGATCCGCCCGGAGGACATCCGGGAGCGAAGAGGGATCATCCTCGATCCCGAGTTTCTGATCACCACAATTCATGAGACGCATCTGGCCATCCATTATGGCGACGAGAACCGGTTGTTCAAGGAGCCGATTACACGCAGACCCAATGATACCTGTCCTTGGAAAAAGTAGAGGAGGACTCGAAATGGAGAATCATGCTGCCGGTGTTGTGACGAATTGTCTGAGAGCGGCGCTTTATCAAGAGCCGAGAGCAAATTCCAAAGTCCTTACAGTCATTACGGCTCTGACCAGAGTTTCCGTTAATATGGACGAGCCAACAGATGCTTTCTATAAAGTATCGACCTCCAACGGCACCCAGGGGTACTGCATGAAGAAGTTCATCGCAGTCCGCCGGTGAGGAGGCTGTTATGGAGATTTCCGAAAGCATCCTGATATCAATCAAGAAACTGTTGGGCATCGACGAGAGTTACACGCACTTTGACCCGGACATCATCATCCACATCAACAGTGTGTTTTCCATCCTGACGCAAATGGGCGTTGGACCTGCCAACGGTTTCTCAATCTCAGGAAAAGATGAAGTCTGGTCCGGATTTATTCAGGATAAGCCGAACATCTTTTCCTTAGTCAAATCCTACGTTTACATGAAGGTTCGGTTGTTATTTGACCCGCCTCTCAGCTCCGCTGCCATTGAGTCCATCAACCGGCAGATCAGTGAGTTTGAGTGGCGGCTTTTTGTTGCAGCGGACCCCGTGAAGAACACTAGCGGGAAGGAGGAAAGTCAAAATGGAGAATAGCATGCTCCTGCACTACGGCATCAAAGGCATGAAGTGGGGCGTCCGCCGCTACCAGAACAAAGACGGCACCCTGACCGCCGCCGGTGAAAAACGCTATGACCGGGATAAACGGGAAAACGCGGCCAAGAAGAAGGAGAACCGCATCGACCTGTCCAACCCGGACCCGAAGCGCTGGGCTAAGGAGGACCTGGAGCGGACCAAGAAAACCGTCGACTCCAGCTCGGATCTGGTGAAGGAGATGAAAAAGCTGGAGCAGACCAGCACGTCCAAGCCAGCTCCGAAACGGATGGATCTGAGCAAGATGACCGACAAGGAGATGCGGGATAAGATCAACCGGGAGCTTCTGGAGCGGCAATACAATCAGCTGTTCGCGGATACCTCCCCAGCTCAGGTTTCTAAAGGGCGGCAGGCATTGCGGGATACGCTGGAAGTGGCGGGAAGCGTTCTGGCGATCGCAGGGTCTTCCCTGAGCATTGCCCTTGCAATCAAGGAATTGCGGGGGTAGTTGTTTATGGAACTGCATCACCATGGAATTCTGAAACAGAAGTGGGGCGTTCGGAACGGTCCTCCCTATCCCCTGCGGGGCGGCGACTACACTCCGGCCCAGAAAAAAGCCATCCGCAATAAGCGGAAGAGCGGCAACAGCATCTACAACAAGAAGCACTTTGACGAAGTGCTGAACGCCGATAAGACGACCCTGAGCACGTTGTCCTATGACAAGGACCGGACCAAGAACACCGATATGTTCTACGCAACCCACAATTCCCTGGACAAGCACCAGTATAACGCACTGTTCAACCGGCCGATCCCGCAGCCGGTATATGACGAGAATGGGAAGCAAATCGGAACCGGCGCGTTTATGAAGTACCGGATCGACAACTCGCTTAAAACCGACTTGAAGGTGGCGAGCGAGGACTCCGGCGCAGAGGTCTTCATGAATCTCTATCGAAAAGATCGGGATTTTTATAACTTTGTAACGGATAAGGACCGGATGCAGAGCTATTTCGTGAAAGACAAGTACAAATTCAAGGGGTATCGGGAAGCTGCCGCAGTGTTGGAAAGGATGAAGGACCCGGACTATACGCCCTCGGCCAAAGATCTCCAGACAGTCTATCGGATGTTCAATTATGTGATTCCATATGACGGACAGGGCGACCGATGGAAGGGGCATGACGTCTATGTCCAGCGCACCAAGTTTTTTAACGAATGCAAGAAGGCGGGCTATGGCGCGTTCCTTGACACGAACGACGCCATTTACGGCGGTTTCAAGGCCAAATCGCCCATCATCGTGTTCGACATGGAGCAGGTTATTCCAAAAGATACCTACCGGACAAAGCTGAGCGAGCAGAAGTTCTCCACCCTGGTTCTCCTTGGCAGAAAAGCGCTGGGGCTGTAACGGGAGGCTGGTGAACCGATGTTATCCAACACCGCCGTCCCCCGTTACTACGGCGCATTCCGCGATGCGGTCATCCGCGGCGATATTCCGGTCTGCAAGGAAGTTGCCATGGAGATGTACCGGATTGACCGGCTGATCGAGTCGCCCAGTTACTACTATGATGACAGGGCGGTGGAGGGCTGGATCGAGTTCTGCGAGAACGAGCTGACCTTGACCGACGGTTCCGACCTGCATCTCCTGGATACCTTCAAGCTTTGGGGGGAACAGGTGTTCGGCTGGTACTATTTCGACGACCGCTCTGTCTATGTACCCAATCCGGACGGCAGAGGCGGACGCTATGTGACCAAGCGGATCAAGCAGCGGCTGACCAAAAAGCAGTACCTGATCGTGGGGAGAGGCGCGGCGAAGTCGCTTTACGATTCCTGCATTCAGGCATACTTCTGTGTTGTGGACGGCTCCACCACCCATCAGATCACCACGGCCCCCACCATGAAGCAGGCCGAGGAGATCATCAACCCCATCAAGACCGCCATCACCCGGGCCAGAGGCCCCGTCTTCCAGTTCATGACTGAGGGGTCTTTGCAGAACACCACCGGGTCCCGGGCCAATCGGGTGAAGCTGGCCTCTACCAAGAAGGGTATTGAGAATTTTATCTCGGGCTCCCTGATTGAGATCCGCCCCATGTCGGTGGACAAGCTCCAGGGCCTGCGCTGCAAAGTGGCCACCGTGGACGAGTGGCTGTCCTCCGCCGACGCCCGGGAGGATGTCATCGGCGCGGTGGAGCAGGGCGCCTCCAAGCTGGACGACTACCTTATTATAGCGACCAGTTCCGAGGGCACGGTTCGTAACGGCGCCGGCGATACCATCAAAATGGAGCTGATGAACATTCTCCAAGGCATTGGCCCTCCGCAGGAGCATGTTTCCATCTGGTGGTACAAGCTGGACTCTGTTGAGGAGGTGGCCTACCCCGATATGTGGCCTAAGGCCAACCCGAATCTGGGAAAGACCGTCACCTATGAGACCTATCAGAAGGATGTGGACCGGGCGGAAACCGCCCCCGCCACACGGAATGATATGCTGGCCAAGCGGTTCGGCCTTCCTATGGAGGGGTACACCTACTACTTCACCTACGAGGAGACTTTGCCCCACCGCCGGCAGCGGTTTTGGCAGATGCCCTGCTCCATGGGCGCCGATCTCTCCCAGGGCGATGACTTCTGCTCCTTTACGTTCCTGTTCCCTCTTCGGGATGGTTCCTTTGGCGTTAAGTCGCGCAACTACATCACATCGGTGACACTCCATAAGCTCCCCGCCGCCATGCGGGTTAAGTACGAGGACTTTATGGCAGAGGGCAGCCTGATCGTCATGGAGGGGACAGTTCTCGACATGATGCAGGTCTATGAGGATCTGGACGACCATGTCATCAACTGCGGCTACGATGTGCGCTGCTTTGGATATGACCCCTACAACGCCAAGGAATTTGTGGAGCGGTGGGTCAATGAGAACGGCCCGTTTGGGGTCGAGGTGGTCCGGCAGGGGGCGAGAACGGAATCCGTCCCCCTGGGCGAGCTGAAGAAGCTGGCCGGAGAGCGGATGCTGCTCTTTGACGAGGACTTAATCACCTTCTCTATGGGCAACTGCATCACGATGGAGGACACCAACGGCAACCGTAAGCTGCTGAAAAAGCGGTCTGACCAGAAGATCGACGCGGTGGCGGCCATGATGGACGCCTACGTCGCCTATAAACACAACCCAGAAGCATTTGAGTAAAAAAAAAAGGGGGGGGGTACTTATGAAGCCCTATTATAAACCTTCTCCCCAGGATTGCCTTGCCCATTATGGAGTCAAGGGCATGAAATGGGGCGTCAGGCGTTATCAGAACTATGACGGTTCCTATACCCGAAAAGGACTGGAGCGCTATCGCAAAGCCGAATCGGACTATGAACGTGCCAAATCAAAAGCGGCAGAAACGAAAGCCGCCCATAAATCCGGACAGGCTACCCGGCAGCAGGTCAAGGACGCTAATCGGGCCGTCAAAACCGAAAAACGTCGGATGGAAGACGCCTATGGTAAACTGAAGACCGACAAGTTAGCGGATGAAGGCAAGAAACTTTATCAGCGCGGCAAGACCATTACCGGGAATACCCGAACTGCTTATTTAGCGGAAACGGCCATAGTAGTTGGTTCCTATGCGGTAAGTTCACTCTTATCCAAAGGGATGGAAGACCAGCGGACGGCACAACTTGCGGGCTCAGCTATCGCAGTGGGCGGAACAATCGTGAACGCTTTGCTCGCTGGAAAGGCCATCAGCGAGAACAGAAAGCTGCGGGCCTACTATGCCCATTGAGAAGAGAGGGACAATGATGGCGTTGACTCCTATTTTTCTCGACATTCTTTTGCACAATGGCATTCGCCCTGTCAAAGCGGCGAAACGCCTCACCACAGACTCTTAACCGGGTCTGTGGTTTTTTTTTGACCTAAATTAGATACACACGGGACGGTTGTTACAAATTTTATCACAGATAGGAGGTGACCGCGATTGTCAGATGTTTTGCAGCACTACGGCATCCGTGGGATGAAATGGGGCGTGCGGAGATTTCAGCAGAAGGATGGAAGCTTGACGTCCCAGGGCCGGAAACGGTACGGCGGTGAGGATGGACCCGAGCGGAAGAAGCTGCCCGCAGCCGGAAAAGCGGCCGTGGGAGCGGCGGCAGCCGCAGGAATCGTTCTTACCGCTTATCTGGTAAAACGGCACGGGGCGAAAAAGGCGGCGGAGCTTGCCGCAAAGGCAGAGCAGGGAAAGCGGGCCGTGGAGCAGCTTCAAAAGAGCGCCTCCGTCTTCTCAACGCCGGTCAGCCAGCTTCGGACTCCCGGGCCGTCTCCGGGCGGCGGCGTTCAGCAGGCGGTAAAAACCGTTGCCTCGGCCACAAAGCAGGCATCCGCGGCAAAGCCTCCTCCGGCTTACGACTTCGCGGCCTTGATGAAGCAGAACGACGAGCTGCTCAAGAAGATGTACGCCGATCTGCTGTCGTAGGAGGTGAGAAAAGTGGAAATGTCAGTTGGTTCCAGGCTGAAACACGCCTGGAACGCTTTTTTAGGCAATGAGTTTTTCAAGTACAGCCATTCCCTTGGCCCCAGCTACTCCTACCGCCCGGACCGGCCCATTTTCAGCCGGGGAAACGAGCGCTCCATCATTACCTCCGTCTACAACCGGATCGCGCTGGACGCGGCGTCGATTGGGATTCAGCATGTCCGCCTGGATGACGACGGCCGGTTTACAGAGGTGATCAATTCAAGTTTGAACGGCTGTTTGACTTTGGAGGCAAATCTGGACCAGACCGGGCGGGCCTTTATCCAGGACGTGGTCATGTCCATGCTGGACGAGGGATGCGTGGCCATCGTGCCCACGGATACCGACCTCGACCCGGAGACCGGCTCGTTCAAGATCGAAACGATGCGTACCGGGAAAATCGTGGAGTGGTATCCCAAGCACGTCAAGGTCCGGGTCTACAACGAGAACCGGGGCGAGAAGCAGGATGTCATCCTGCCGAAGAGTGGGGTCGCCATCATTGAGAACCCGTTTTTCGCGGTGATGAATGAGCCCAACTCCACCATGCAGCGGTTGATCCGAAAACTCAATATTTTGGACGCAATCGACGAGCAGAGCGGTTCCGGAAAACTCAACCTGATTATTCAGCTGCCCTACGTCATCAAGACGGAAGCGAGGCGTCAACAGGCGGAAAAACGCCGTAAAGATATCGAGGAACAGTTGTCCGGCTCCAAGTATGGCGTCGCTTACACCGACGGCACGGAACACGTGGTCCAGCTGAACCGGCCCATCGACAACAATCTGATGTCCCAGATTGAATACCTGACGAGCATGCTTTACAGCCAGTTGGGGATCACGCAGGGGATTTTGGACGGGACTGCCGATGACCGGACGAAGCTGAATTACGACAACCGGACGATTGAACCGATCCTATCAGCCATTGTTGACGAAATGAAGAGGAAATTCCTCACCAAAACTGCTCGGTCACAGAAGCAGTCGATCCTCTTCTTCAGAGACCCGTTCCGGCTGGTGCCCATCAACGATATTGCCGAAATTGCCGACAAGATGACCCGCAACGAGATCATGACCTCCAATGAGATCCGGCAGAAGATCGGCATGAAGCCGTCGAAGGACCCCAAGGCGGACGAGCTCCGAAACAGCAACTTAAGCGCCCCGAAAGAGGAGGGCAATCAGCCACCATCAACATCTGAAGGAGGAAACGTTCAAAATGAACCTGAAGTATGACTTTAGTGGCTGGGCGACCCGGAACGACCTTGTCTGCGCGGACGGACGAACCATCCGCCATAACGCATTCGAGGATTGCGACGGGAAGACGGTTCCCCTGGTTTGGAACCACCAGCACGACGAACCTGGCAACATCCTGGGCCACGCCCTTTTGGAGAACCGGAAGGACGGCGTTTACGCCTACTGCACATTCAACGAGACCGACGCCGGCAAGGCGGCTAAGATGCTGGTCCAGCATGGGGACATCGCGTCCCTGTCCATTTACGCCAATGGGCTGAAGCAGACCCCCAGCAAGGATGTGACGCATGGCGTCATCCGGGAGGTCAGCCTGGTGGTCGCCGGGGCAAATCCCGGCGCCTTTATTGACTTTGTGGATATGGCCCACGGCGAAGGCGGCGAGCAGGAGATGATCCTGTCCGCCTACGAGCCCATTTCCCTGTTCCGCCCCGACGAGAAGCCCCCTCTTGTTCATAAGGCCGGCTCTGGGGATGGCAAGAAAGAGGACAAGCCTAAGGACGACGGAAAAGAGGAGAAGCCTGAGAATGAGAAGACCGTCCAGGACGTGGTGGACAGCATGACCGAGGAGCAGAGAACGGTCATGTATGCCCTGATCGGCGCGGCCATGGAGGAATTGGATTCCCAGAAGGGCAAGGGGGACGGGGGCGACGACGATGACGACGACCCCGACAAGAAATCTGACAAAACCAAGGGAGGAAACAAGACCATGAAGCACAATGTTTTCGAGAACGAAGACACTCAGGACACCGTTCTGAGCCACTCCGACCGCGCTGACATTCTTGCTCTGGCCAAGAGCAACAGCGTGGGCAGCCTTCAGACCGCTCTGAAGATCTACGCTGAGCAGAACGAGCTCAAGCACGGCATCGACAATATCGAGAGCCTGTTCCCGGACTTCAAGGACCTGCGCCCCGGCGCGCCTGAGCGCGTTACCCGCGACCAGGGCTGGGTGACTGCCGTCATGCAGAAGGTCCACAAGAGCCCCATCAGCCGTATTCGTACCCGCCAGATGGACACCCGCAAGGACTCCATCCGGGCCCACGGCTATCAGAAGGGCAAGCGCAAGACTCTGTCCGGCAACATGAACGTCATCACCCGGACCACTGACCCTCAGACGGTGTACCGCACCGACGCCCTGCACCGGGACGACATTGTCGACATCACTGATTTCGATGTAGTGGAGTACCAGTATGCCGTGATGCGGGAGAACCTCAACGAAGAGGTGGCTACCGCCATCATGGTGGGCGACGGCCGCGAAGCGGACGACGAGATGAAGATCTCCGAGGACCACATCCGTTCCATCTGGAACGACAACGACCTCTACACCATCCACTACGACGTGGATATTGAGGCCGCCCGCGCCGAGCTCAACGGTAGCAAGACCGATATGAGCTTCGGCGAGAATTACATCTACTCCGAGGCCATCATCACCGCCGCTCTCTATGCCCGGGAGAAGTACAAGGGCACCGGCACCCCTGATTTCTTCTGCACGCCTCATCTGGTGAACGTGATGCTGCTGGCCCGGGACATGAACGGCCGCCGCATCTACAACTCCAAGGCCGACCTGGCCGCCGCCCTGAACATCGGCGAGCTCTATACTGCCGAGCAGTTCGAGGGCTTGGTCCGTATGGACGACGAGGGCGCCAAGCACAAGCTGCTGGGCCTCTTTGTCAACCTGGCCGACTATACCGTGGGCTCCACCAAGGGCGGCGAGATCACCCGGTTTGACCAGTTTGACATCGACTTCAACCAGCAGAAGTACCTGATCGAGACCCGCCTGTCCGGCGCGCTGACCCGCGTCTACTCCGCCATCGCGCTGGAGGAGCCTGTGGCCGCCAGCTCCGGCGGTGGTTCCAGCGCCGGCACTCCCTGAGGAGAAGCTTCAAAATGGCGAAATTTTATGGATCGGTAGGCTATGCTGATACCGTTGAGACTGCCCCTGGCGTGTATGAAGAGAAGATCGTTGAGTATCCGTACTATGGCGATTTGACTCGGAATACACGCCAGCTTCAGTCTGGGGAGACCCTGAACGACGACATCAATATCGCGAATGAGATCAGCATAGTCGCCGATCCGTTCGCCAGGAAGAACTTCCACAAGATGCGGTATGTGGCGTACATGGGCGCGAAATGGAAGATTTCCAAGGTCGAAGTGGGATATCCCCGCCTGATCCTGACGATTGGGGGGCTCTACAATGGGTGACAGGATTCAACTTCATACCCTTCTGTGCGGGATTCTTGGCTGTCCGGAACGCGGCGATGCGTGCCGGGCTTATTTTCAGCCTCCGGCCAGCAAGGAAATCCAGTACCCCTGCATCGTCTACGAGCGAAGCGAAATCAGCGCCATCCACGCTGACAACGCCCCCTACCGGCTGCTGGACCGGTATCAGGTGACGGCCATCTACAAGAACCCGGACAGCGATCTGCCCCACCGCCTTGCCATGCTGCCCATGTGCGCCCACGACCGTCATTTCACGGCCGACAATCTGAACCACGACATCTTCAACCTGTACTATTAAAAGGAGGAAATCCGAAATGAGTAAACTCGTATGGGACAAGATCGGGGAACGTTTCTACGAAACCGGCATCGATCACGCCGTCCTCTACCCCATCAGCGCCACCGGCGTCTACGACAGGGGTATAGCCTGGAGCGGCATCACCGCCATTAACGAGAGCCCCTCCGGCGCCGAGCCCAACAACATGTACGCCGACAACATCAAGTACCTGGTGCTGGTGGGCGCCGAGGACTTCGGTTTGACCATTGAGTGCTACACCTACCCCGACGAGTGGGAGGAGTGCGACGGCTCCGCGGAGATCGCCCCCGGCGTGATGGCCGGCCAGCAGACCCGCAAGGTCTTTGGCCTGAGCTACCGCACCAAGCTGGGCAACGATGTGGACGGTCAGGACCACGGCTATAAGCTGCACCTGGTCTACGGCGGTCTGGCCTCTCCCTCTGAGCGGGGCTATCAGACTGTCAACGACTCTCCTGAACCCATCAACCCCAGCTGGGAGGTCACGACCACTCCCGTGGACGTACCCGGCTTCAAGCCCACTGCCCGTCTGATCATCACCTCCACCAAGGCCGACCCTGCCAAGCTGAAGGCGCTGGAGGACATCCTCTACGGCACCGAGGAAACGGAGCCCCGGCTGCCTCTGCCCGAGGAAGTCATCAAGCTGTTGGCGAACGATGTTACAGTGACCGTCGCCCCGGAGAGCCCCTCCGCCACCCTGCTGGGCAAGAAGGTCTCCGAACTTCAGAGCAACGTCGTAGTGGGCGAGAGCGCCATCACCGGCAGCCTGAAGAATGTGACCGGCTATACCGGGTTCAGCAGCGATCCCTCTGAGCAGAAGGGGCACTATCTGGCGCTGAAATTTGACGTCGCTCCGGCCGACGCCACCACCACCGTGGAGCTGGTGGGCGGCACCAAGGGGGCTGTGGCTCTGGATGAGGACAAGAACATTGTTCTGCCCATCAAGAACAATTCCCAGAGCGTCAAGGTAATCTCCACCAAGGACAGCTCCTCTGTCACCAAGATCTATACTCTGACCGGCCTGACTCTGGAGTCCTGAGAAACGGGGACTGAAATCCAGACAACGAATCCGCAAGGCGGAGCTCTCTTCACCGAGGGCTCCGCTTTCTTTTATTTTTGAAAGGAGAAAACTGCAATGCTGAAGCTGACAAGGACTTACAACGACTATAACGGCGTTTCCCGCACGGAGGATTTCTACTTCAATCTGACCCAGGCCGAGGTGACCGAGCTGGAGCTCTCCGTGGACGGCGGTCTGGTGGAGATGATCAACCGCATTGTCGCGGCCCAGGATGGGAAGCAGATCATCGCCATCTTCAAGGACATCATTCTGCGGGCCTATGGTGAGAAGTCCCCTGACGGGAAGCGCTTTATCAAGAACCAGGAGCTGCGGGACGCGTTCGCCCAGACGGAGGCGTACAGCGATCTGTTCATGGAGCTGGCCACCGATGCGGAAGCGGCGGCCCGGTTCATCAACGGCATCGTCCCCCAGGGCAAGAAGGCTCCGGCTCCTCGGGCATAAGGCTGACTGGGGAGATCAGAGATGCTGGAACTTGTGATACCGGAGACCGAGCAGTATGACGAGGCGAACGACCGTTTTATCACGACCAAGAAGCAGGTGCTTCGGCTGGAACACTCTCTGGTCTCCCTTTCAAAATGGGAATCAAAATGGCATAAGCCTTACCTTTCCCGAAAGCCGAAGACGCGGGAGGAGCGGATCGACTATGTCCGGTGCATGACATTGACCCAGAACGTGGACCCCGATGTCTACACCGCCATTACGCCCCAGATGCTGAAAATGGTCGACGCTTACATCGACGATTCCATGACGGCGACCACCTTTGTCAAAGGCCGGAAGGGCCGGTCGGCCAATGAGGTCGTCACGGCGGAGATCATCTACTACTGGATGCTCTCCCACCAGATCCCCTTTGAGTGCCAGAAGTGGCATTTGAACCGGCTTATGACGCTGATTAACGTCTGCAACGCAAAGAACGGCCCTCAAAAGAAAATGAGCCAGAAGGAAATCTTTGCACAGAACCGTGCGCTGAACGCGGCACGCAGAAAGAGAGCCAATTCGAGAGGATGATGCACATGTCCGAAGCAGTGATTTGGAGTTTCTTCAAGAAGAAAGGCCTCTCGGATTGCGGAGCGGCTGGACTGATGGGGAATCTCTATGCCGAGAGCGGCCTGAAGCCGGACAATCTCCAGAACACCTGTGAAAAGAAGCTGGGATTGTCCGACGCGGACTATACCGCCCAGGTGGACGCCAGAATCTATCAGGATTTTGTCCACGACAGCGCCGGATATGGCCTTGCCCAGTGGACATTCTGGAGCCGGAAGCAAAAGCTGCTCGTCTTTGCCCTGAGCCGCGGCAAGAGCATCGGGGATTTGGAGATGCAGCTGGATTTTCTCTGGAAGGAACTGACCGAGAGCTATCCATCTCTGGTCAACATCTTGAAGACCGCCGCATCTGTCCGGGCGGCCTCCGACGCCGCGCTGGTACAGTTTGAGCGCCCCGCAGACCAGAGCGAGACGGCCAAGGCCAGACGGGCCGCTTACGGGCAGAAGTATTACGACCAATTTGCAGAAAGAGGTGAAACGATGTCTTCTACAACGATGCTGCCGGCTGTGGAGCGCGTGCTAGCCACGGCCAGAGCCGAGATCGGCTATATCGAGAAAGAAACCAATGCCCAGCTCGATCATAAGACGGCCAATGCCGGAGATAAAAACTGGAACAAGTATGCCAGGGATCTGGATGCGCTGGGGGTCGTTTATAACGGAAGGAAGAACGGCTATTCCTGGTGCGACATCTTTGTGGACTGGTGCCACATCCACACGTTCGGTCTGGAGCTGGCGTTGAAGCTGCTCTGCCAGGCAAAGAACGGCGTGGGGGCAGGGTGCACCGGTTCCGCCAACTACTATAAGCAGAAGGGACGGTTTTACACCGGAGGTCCCCAGCCTGGCGACCAGATCTTCTTTACGAAGGACGGCGGCAAGTCGTTCTACCACACTGGTATCGTGGAGAAGGTGTCTGGCGGGCGGGTCTACACCATCGAGGGGAACACCAGCTCCGCGGCCGGCGTCGTGGAAAACGGCGGCTGTGTCCGGGATAAGAGCTACCCCCTGGGATACAACAAGATCGGCGGCTACGGCCGCCCCGACTATTCTATCGTACCGGAGGAGGACGACGATATGGATCAGGCGAAATTCAATGAGATGTTCGGCGCGGCCATGACGAATTACCTTAAGGGTCTTCAGAACAACAACTGCGGCGATTGGTCGGAAGAGGCCCGGGTTTGGGCTGAAAGTGTGGGGCTCTTTGCCGGGAACGGCACCGCGGTTGACGGCAAGCCGAACATGATGTGGCCGTCCGGTCTGACAAGAGAGCAGGCGGCCCAGCTCTTCTACCGCTTTGCGCAGATGGCGGGGCTTGCGTGATGAAAAGCAGGCGAAGCCGGACCAGAGGCAAATCTGGAAGAAAACCTGACCTTTCGCAGTTTTCAAAATGGATGATCGCCGATATCCGTCCGCTGTTGTGGATCGTGACCATCGGCGGTTTTTTATTGGCCTTCTACTGTGTCTATAAGGGGTATATGGGAGCGTTGCCCTGGATCGGCGCTATGGTCGGTCTGCCCTGGACGGCCCATGGCGTGGTGTGCAGTTTCTATCTGAACCTGTGCAAGTCCGACCACCGGGAGGGCGGAATCACTTTTGAAACGGCGAAGGCGTCCAATTTCAATGTAAATGTTTCGCAGACACCGGTTGGCTCTGTGGAGAGCCCGGCAATTTAAGGAGGAAGCGTATGAACGCGGAAATCATTTCGACGCTGCTGATGATTATTGGCGGGGTTACGATCCTGACCAACATCATTGTCCAGGTGGTTAAGACTGTGACCTGGGACAAGATTCCCACAAATTTCCTTGCGCTTATGGTGTCGGAGGCGCTGACACTGGCCGCCGGCGCCGCCTATGCACAAATCAAAGGGATTGCAATTACCTGGTATCTGGTATTTGCGGCTGTCGTGGTCGGGCTTCTGTCCGCCTACGCGGCCATGGTGGGCTACGACAAATTGATTGAGGCATTCAAGAACTGGCCGAAGAAAACGGAATGATGGGAGGAGACGGCAGTGATTCGTTTCAGACACAAGGGCGATTTTTCCAAGCTGACCCGATTTCTGGAAAGAGCAAAGGAGACGGTTCATCTCGGCGATCTGGACAAGTTTGGCCGGGAAGGCGTGGCCGCCCTTGCGTCTGCAACGCCTGTTGACTCCGGAGAGACGGCCGCGTCCTGGTATTACAAAATTACCAACAGGGACAACACCGTCACCATCTCGTTTCACAATTCAAATGTTCAAAATGGAGTTCCCATTGCCATTATCCTGCAATACGGACATGGCACTGGGACCGGAGGCTGGGTACAGGGAAGAGATTACATCAACCCTGCTATCCAGCCTATTTTTGACCAGATCGCAGATTACGCATGGAAGGAGGTCACACGGTCATGAGCAGGACCATCGACGAGAGAATCGTCGAGATGCGATTTGACAACAGACAGTTTGAGCGGAATGTGCAGACCAGTCTGTCGACACTCGACAAACTCAAGCAGGGTTTGGATCTGGACGGTGCTGCCAAGGGACTTGAAAACCTGGGCGACGCTGCTAAGAAGTGCAATATGTCCGCCCTTAGCAGCTCCGTCGAGACGGTTCGGGCGAAATTCTCGGCGCTTGAAGTCGTTGCCATGACGACCCTTTCCAACATTACAAATTCAGCCCTGAACACGGAAAAACGGCTTGTGTCCGCCCTTACAATCGACCCCATCAAAACCGGTTTTCAGGAGTATGAGACCCAGATCGGAGCGGTGCAGACCATCCTGGCGAACACCCAGCACGAAGGGACCAATCTTCAGCAGGTGAACCGGGCGCTGGATGAGCTGAACACCTACGCGGACAAGACGATCTACAACTTCACGGAAATGACCCGGAACATCGGCACGTTTACCGCGGCTGGTGTAAAACTTCAGACATCCGTTGACTCCATCAAGGGTATCGCGAACCTGGCCGCCATTTCCGGCTCCACCTCCCAGCAGGCGTCCACAGCCATGTATCAGCTCTCCCAGGCGCTGGCCGCAGGCAGAGTGTCCCTGATGGACTGGAACTCGGTGGTCAACGCGGGCATGGGCGGCAAGGTGTTCCAGGACGCCCTGGTCCGCACATCCGAGCTGCTGGGCACCGGAGCCCAGAATGCCATCAATATGTATGGTTCCTTCCGGGAATCCCTTACCAGGGGCGAGTGGCTCACCACGGAAGTCCTCACGGAGACCCTGAAGCAGTTTGCCGGCGCATATACCGAGGCGGATCTGGTGCAGCAGGGCTTTACGGAGGCCCAGGCAAAGGAAATTGCCCAGATGGCACAGACGGCAGAGGACGCCGCTACGAAGGTGAAAACCTTTACCCAGCTATGGGACACCTTGAAGGAGAGCGCCCAGTCGGGATGGACCGAGACGTGGGAGATTCTGGTTGGCGACTTTGACGAGGCAAAAGCGCTGTTGACGGAAGTATTCAACACCATCGGCGGCATCATCGGCGAGTCCGCCCAGGCGAGAAACGAACTGCTCAGCGGCGGCTTGAGTTCCGGCTGGAAACAGCTGCTGGATCAGGGAATTGCCGATGAAGCGGGTTTTATAGAGTCGATCCAAGCAGTCGCCAGAGAGAGCGGCGACGCCTTTGACCAGCTGGTAGCGGATTCGGACAGCTTTACTGACGCGCTGAAGCAGGGGTTGAAGGATGGAGTAATCTCCTCTGAAACCTTGTCCGAGGCGGTCTATCATCTCCAGGGAAAGATGTCCGGCATGTCCCAGGAGGAGCGCAAGGCCGCCGGATACACCTCGGAGATGGTGGAGCAGATCGAAACGCTGGCCGACAGTCTTCGGGATGGCTCCGTCTCCATGGATGAGTTTACGGAGAAGATTCTGCGCCCCTCCGGCCGGGAGAACCTGATCCAGTCGGTCTGGAACGCGGCCAAGGGATTGGTAAGCGTTATCGCCCCGATCAAGGATGCGTTCCGCGATATTTTTCCGCCCGCCACTTCCGACCAGCTCTACGCGCTGACGGAGACGCTGCGGAGCTTTTCCGAGCGGTTGACGATTTCGGATGAAACAGCGGATAAATTGCAGCGGACCTTCAAAGGGCTCTTTTCCATGCTGGATTTGGGCCGTCAGGCAATTATGGCGGTGGTCAACGCGGTCATGCCTATGGCTGGAGGCATAGGGTCCCTAGCAGATGGTCTTCTTACGGTGACCGCCGCGATTGGCGATTTTCTGACCGGCATCAACGACGCGGCAAAGAAAGGTAAAGTCTTCAGTAAAGTGGCCCAGGGTATCGCGGATGCTCTGGGTTTCGTTGTATCAGGAATCCAAACCTTTATCGGGTTTCTCGGCGACGTCTTTGCCATCCCCGGCTTCGAGGCGTTCCAGGCGCTTCTCGGCCGCATCCAGACCCGAATCGGCCAGGTGATCGACGCAGTCGGCGGCCTGGGATTTGGGGTGGACGATGCGGTAAATACCATGGATTCCGCCGTTGGAAACAGCAAATTCCTGCAAATGCTTCAGAGCCTGTTCAACGGCGTGAAAACCATTGCCAGCGGAATCATCGGCGTGCTCGGCGGCTTGTCCGCCACGCTGATAGACGCCATTGGCAACGCTGATTTCAGCGGAGTGATTGATTTACTCAACGGCATTTCTCTGGGCGGAATCGCGGTAGGCATCACCAAGTTCATGAACAGCCTGACAAAGTCTTTCGACGATGTCGGCGGCCTTCTTGACAATGTAAAGGGTATTTTGGACGGGGTGCGGGGCTGCTTTGAAGCCTATCAGACCCAGCTGAAGGCTGGAACCCTTCTGAAAATCGCCTCCGCTATTGCCGTGCTGGCGGCCGCGATCGTAACCATTTCTCTGATTGACAGCGGCAAGCTGACCGCTTCTCTGGGCGCCATTACCGTACTGTTTGCGGAATTGATGGCTTCCATGGCCATCTTTAGTCGTATTAGTGGAGAAGTCAAGGGTGTCGTTAAAGGCACTGCGGCTATGATTGGCGTTTCCACCTCAGTTCTTCTGCTGGCCTCCGCCCTGAAGAAAATCTCCGATATCGAGCCGGAGCAGATGGTCGTGGCCCTTGCCGGGATCGCCGGGCTGATGACCGCGCTGGTGGCTGCGGCCAAAGTTTTGGGGAGCGGTTCCAGCTCCGTCATCAAGGGGTCCGCCCAGATGGTGGTGTTTGCCGGCGCAATCAAAATGCTTGCCTCCGCCTGTATCGACCTGGCCCAGCTGGACTTTGCCGGGGTGGCAAAGGGCTTGACCGGAGTCGGCGTTCTGATGGCGGAGGTTTCTCTATTCACGAACACGGTTAAGGTCAACAAGGGCGCCATGGCTACTGCGGCCGGGATTCTGGTTCTGGCCAGCGCTATGAAGGTCTTTGCCTCCGCCTGCAAGGATTTTGGGCAGATGAATGCGGGCGAGCTGGTGAAGGGGCTGAGCTCTGTTGGAGCTGTCCTTTTGGAGATTACCGCATTCACAAAACTGACTGGAAATGCACAGGGGCTTATCTCCACTGGTCTTGCCATGATTGAGATCGGCGCGGCCATGAAGATATTTGCTTCTGCGATGGCGGACTTCGGCGGCATGTTTTTGGCGGAGATCGGGAAGGGCTTGCTGGCCATGGGCGGGGCCTTGGCGGAAGTGGCGATCGCCATGAAAGCCATGCCGAAGAACTTGATTACCACGGGCGCGGGGCTTGTCACAGTTGGAGCGGCGCTGAATGTCTTGGCGGAGGCCCTCGGAAAAATGGGGGGCATGAGCTGGGAGGCCATTGCGAAAAGCCTGGTTGCCATGGGCGGCGCTCTGGCCGAGCTGGCGGTCGGTTTGAATTTTATGAACGGAACACTGGCCGGTTCCGCCGCTATGCTGGTAGCCGCAAGCGCTTTGGCGGTTTTGACCCCGGTGCTCTTTACCCTGGGAAGCATGAGCTGGGAGGCCATCGCCAAGGGGCTGATTACCGTTGCCGGAGCCTTTACGGTGATTGGGACGGCCGGCGCGCTTCTCACGCCGCTGCTCCCCACCATTCTCGGGCTGGGCGGCGCGTTTGCTTTGATTGGCGTCGGCATTGCCGGCCTTGGGGCGGGGCTTCTTCTGGTTGGGACTGGGCTCACCGCCATCGCGGTCGGCATCACGGGCCTGGCTACCTCCCTGGGGGCAGGCGTGACCATCATTGTGGCCGGGTTGACGTCCATTATCACGGGTATTGCCGCGCTAATCCCTGCGATTGCCCAACAGCTGGGCGAGGCGGTCATCGCCTTTGCCGGAGTCATCACCAATGGCGCCCCGGCGATTGGAAACGCGGTCAAAGCGCTGGTGCTCACCCTGGTGGACGTCCTGGTGGAGTGTGTGCCCGCGATTGCCAACGGGGCTCTGGAGCTGATTGCCGGAGTCCTTGCGGCGCTGGCGGCCTATACGCCGCAGATCGTGGATTCTATCATGCAGTTCCTGATCGAAGTCATCGACGGCTTGGCGCGCAATCTGCCGACACTGATCCAGTCGGTGGTCAATTTGCTGATGTCCTTCTTCTCCGGAATCGTATCCGCCCTGGGGAGCATCGACACTGACGCCCTTCTGAAAGGCGCCGCTGGGATCGGGCTTCTCAGCGGCATTATGGTGGCCCTCGGCGCATTGGCCGGGCTGATCCCCTCCGCAATGGTGGGCGTGCTTGGCCTGGGCGTTGTTATGGCGGAGCTTGCCGTTGTTCTGGCGGCCATTGGAGGCCTGGCGCAGATTCCCGGCCTCGACTGGCTGATTGGGGAAGGCGGCAAGCTGCTGCAAACCATCGGAAACGCCATTGGCGGATTTATCGGCGGTATTGTCGGCGGGTTTATGGGCGGCATATCCGCCTCGTTCCCGCAGATCGGCGCCGATCTCGCGGCGTTCATGACCAACGTACAGCCGTTTATCGATGGAGCCCGTGGCATTGACGCCGCCATGCTGGATGGTGTAAAGGCGCTTACCGAGGCGATTTTGCTGATTACTGCCGCTGATCTGCTGGAAGGGTTGACCTCCTGGCTGACGGGCGGTTCTTCCCTGTCCGCCTTTGCCGGGGAGCTTGTCCCCTTCGGTGAGGCGATGATGAAATTTTCCAACAGCATTGCCGGCCTTGACGGCAATTTGGTCAGCACGGCCGCGATTGCCGGAAAGACACTGGCCGAAATGGCGGCGACCCTGCCGAACTGCGGCGGCATCGCGGGGTTCTTCACCGGCGAAAATGACATGGACGAGTTTGGAAACCAGCTGGTTGGTTTCGGCGGGTCCATGATGCGGTTTGCCGCAAGCATCAAAGGGCTGGACGCCGACGCGGTAAACAATGCCGCCATCGCGGGGAAGGCCATGGCGGAAATGGCGGCTACCCTGCCCAATACAGGCGGAGCCGTGGCTTTCTTTGCCGGTGACAACGATATGAGCGCGTTCGGCGACCAGCTGGCCCCCTTTGGGGAGGCCATCAAAGCCTACTCTGACGCGGTGACCGGACTGGATGTGGACGCGGTTAAGAACTCAGCCATCGCCGGGCAGGCCATGGCGGAACTGGCGGCCACGCTCCCGAACACGGGGGGCGCTGTCGCATTCTTTGCCGGCGACAACGATATGGCGACCTTCGGAGCGCAGCTTGCCTCCTTTGGCGTCTCCATGAAGAATTATTCAAAATCGGTCAGCGGTTTGGATAGCGACGCGGTTGCGAATTCGGCCATTGCCGGAAAAACTCTGGTGGAGCTGGCAAATACCATTCCGAATACCGGAGGTCTGGTCGCATTCTTCACGGGCGACAACGATTTGGAGACCTTTGGCGATCAGTTGGTTCCCTTTGGAGAGGCGATGAAGGCTTATTCCGACAGCGTGACCGGCATGGATGGCGAAGCGGTGACCGCTTCCGCCACTGCGGCAAAGGCGCTGGCAGAGCTGCAAGCCTCCCTTCCCAATATCGGCGGAGTGGTAGACTTCTTCACCGGAGGCAACGACTTGGAGACCTTCGCAAACGGTCTGCTCCCCTTCGGAGAAGGGATGAAAGCCTATGCCGATTCCGTGACCGGGTTGGATGCGGGCGCTGTTTCCGCCTCCATTACCGCGGCCCAGGCCCTCTCCGCGCTTCAGGCGTCTCTTCCCCATGTGGGCGGGGTGCTGGAATTCTTCACCGGCGGAAACGATCTTGGGGCTTTTGCGGATGGAGTTCTTTCCTTTGGCTTGGCCATGAAAGCCTATGGCGGCGCTGTTTCCGGCATTGACGCCGGCGCGGTCTCCGCCTCGGCTGTGGCGGCTCAGGCCCTGGCGGAGCTGCAAGCATCTCTGCCCAACGTGGGCGGCATCATGGAGTTTTTCACCGGCGGGAACGACCTTGAAACATTCTCCGAGGGCGTCATCTCCTTTGGCGCGGCCATGAAGTCCTATGGGGAAGCCGTGGCCGGTATCAACGCCGATGCCGTGGAGGCATCTGGAGTCGCCGCCCAGTCGTTGGCAAAACTTCAGGCTGCTTTGCCGCAGGTTGGCGGGGTCATGGAGTTCTTCACGGGAGGAAACGATCTCGGTAAATTCTCGGAGGGCATTGTGCCCTTTGGAGCGGCCATGAAATCCTATGGGGAAGCCGTGGCCGGTATCAACGCCGAGGCGATCACGGCTTCTGCGGTTGCCGCCCAGTCCCTGGCCCAGCTTCAGACCAATCTGCCCAATGTGGGCGGTGTGATGACCTTCTTTGATGGCGGCAACGACCTTGGCACCTTTGCCACGGGTATTGTCCCCTTCGGCGCGGCTATGAAGTCCTACGGAGACGCCGTGGCGGACATCAACACCGGGGCTATCACCGCCTCGGCAGTGGCGGCCCAGTCCCTGGCAAGGCTGCAAGAATCCCTTCCCCTGGCGGGCGGAGTCATGGAGTTTTTCAATGGAAGCCATGATCTGGCCGTCTTTGCCGCCGGGATCATCCCCTTCGGCGCGGCCATGAAGTCTTACAGCGACGCTGTGGCCGACATCAATCCCACTGCCGTGGAAAGTTCCGCCTCCGCCGGTCAGGCGCTGGTGGAACTGGCGAATACCTTACCCAATACGGGCGGGCTGCTCTCCTTCTTTACGGGAGGAACCGATCTGACTGCCTTTGGAGACGACCTCACGGCCTTCGGCGCAGATCTGGCCGCCTATGCGGAGGCCATCAAGGATGTGAAGCCGGAAGCGGTAACGGCCTCGGCCAACGCTGCGAGCGCGCTTTCCAATCTGGCGACCGGCCTTCCGGACAGCAGTCTGTTCGACCAGTGGTTCGGCGGGGATCAGACGCTGGCGTCCTTTGGCGCGGATATTTCCAAATTCGGCGCCTCCATGAAGGATTACTACAATGAGATTTCCGGTATTGACCTCGGCAAGTTGTCCGACGTTATCACCCAGGTCTGGGATCTGATCGAGCTGGCGGAAGGGGTAAACGGCGTCAATACCAGCGGCCTGACCAAATTCGCCGACAGTATGAAGAAGATGGGCGACGCCGGGATTTCCGGATTCACCGACGCCTTCTACAACTGCGGCGGCACCGTAAACAGCGCCGTGGTCAGTATGCTGACCTCCGTCCGTGGTTCCATCACGTCGAATATCCCGGTGGCAAGCTCCGTCATGGAGACGCTTGTGGAGTCAATGGCGGATATTGTAGACAAAAAGGTCGTTGTGATCGAGTCCGCAGTTGAGGGCATGATGCGGAATCTCGCCGTTTCGATCCTATCGTCTTCCGGCGCCGTAAAAACGGCAGCGGGGACGGTGGCGTCTGCGGCCGTATCCCAAATCAACAGCATGAAGCCCGAGTTTGAGACTGCCGGTGAAAATGCCGGACAGGGCTTTGTCAAAGGCATCCGCTCTAAGTTCAGCGCCTCCAGTTCCGCGGGCCGCAGTCTGGGCCTTGCCGCGCTGAACGCGGCGAAAAAGGCCCTGGACAGCCATTCTCCCTCCCGGGAGTTCATTTATCTGGGCGAGAACATCGGTGAGGGCCTGGCCATCGGCGTCGACAACAGCATCGTCCCGGCCGCCCAGGCCACTTCCGACATGATCGGCGAGGTTATCGCCGTCAGCAACAAAGGCATCGACGCCTGGAAGGACTGGGTGGATGAGAAGACCTATTACGACGAGCTGAGTTTGAAAGACCAGCTGGCCGGATGGGAAAACCTTCAGAAGCAGTACAAAGCCGGTTCCGAGGAGCGGAAGCAAATCGACCGGGAGGTCTATCAGCTTCAAAATGAACTGGTGGCGTCCACCTATCAGGCTTCCCTCGACTGGATCGAGGAGGAGAAATACTACAACCGGCTGAGCACCGAGGAGGAACTGGCCGCCTATGAGCGGATGCAGTCCCGGTATATGGAGGGCAGCGAGGAACGCAAGAAGATCGACCGGGAGGTCTACACCCTTCGCAACCAGCTTGTGGACGAGTCCTATCAGAATTCTATGGACTGGATCGAGAAGGAGAAGAACTACGGCCGAATGAGCCTGGCGGACGAGCTGGCCGCCTATAAGCGTGTTCAGAGCCGGTATGCGGCGGGCAGCAAAGAGCGCGAGGAGATGGACCTGAAGGTCTATCAGCTGGAGCAGAAGATCTATGAGGCCCAGAAGCAGTATATCGCCGACGTCCAGAGCGTTCAGGAGTCCGCCAACCAGAAGCGCATCCAGCTGGAGCAGGAGTATGCCAACAAGGTTCGCTCTGTCAATGAGCAGCTGGAACGGGATATTCAGTCGCTGAATGACCAGTATCAGAACGCGGTGGAATCCCGTACCAACAGTCTCTACCAGTCCTACGGCCTTTTCGATGAAGTTACAAAGAAGGAGACCGTCAGCAGCGATACGCTGATGAAGAACCTGGAGGGGCAGGTGCAGGAGTTCGGCGAATGGCAGGATATTCTGGGCCAGCTCTCCGCCAGGGGGGTTGATGCGGACCTGATTTCCGAACTCCAGGAGATGGGGCCGTCCGCCATCGAAGAGATCCGGGCGCTGAATTCCATGAGCGACGACGAGCTGGAGAAGTACGTCTCCCTCTGGTCCGTTAAGCACGCTCAGGCCCGGGAACAGGCCACCTCAGAGCTGGAAGGCCTCCGCGTGGAAACCCAGGAGCAGATCGCTCAGCTGCGGGCCGACGCGGAAGCGGAGCTGGAGGAGTACCGCATTACCTGGCAGGAGGAATTGTCCCAGTTGGAAGAGGACACAGCCAATCAACTGGCGTCGCTCCGGCAGGAGTTCGCGGAAAACGTGGGCTTGATCAAGAAGGACACCGAGGCCGAGATGCGGGAAATGACCGAGGCGGCCACGAAGATCCTGAAGGAAGCCGGATGGACTGAGACGGGACAGCAGATCCCCGCCGGTCTTGCGGAGGGCGTCTCCCTGTCGAAATCCGCCTTCCTCGACGAACTGACCAGCATGGCGCTGGCCGGCGTAGAGGCGGTCAAGAGCACGCTGAAGATCAATTCTCCTTCTCGGGTCTTCCGGGAGCTGGGCAACTTTACGGGGCTTGGCTTTGTGACGGGACTGGCAGACTACGCGAAGAAGTCCTACGCCGCGGGGGCGAATGTGGCGGAGTACGCCGCAGACGGCCTTTCCAACGCCATGTCCATCGCGGCCGAGCTGCTCAGCGGGGATATGGATGCTCAGCCCACGATCCGGCCGGTGCTTGACCTCTCCGATGTAATGCGCGGGGCGGACGAGCTGAACAGCCTGTTCTATCCCCAGCGGACCATCGGCCTTGCCGGGCAGGCCAGCCTGGCCTTTGCTGAGTCCGGCCGAAGCGGCGGAACGGTGGTCAACGTGGATAACGGCGACATTGTGGAGGAGCTCCGTGCCCTTCGCAGCGAAATGGCGGAGATGACGGAGCGAATGGAACGGATGCGTGTGGTTCTGGACACCGGCACGCTGGTGGGCGAGATGGCAGGACCCATGGACAACGCCCTTGGGCAGAGGGTCACGCGCAGAGGAAGGGGGAACTAAGCTTGTACCATTCGGTTACCTTTGGGGATAAAAACACCTGGGACGACTGGCGGCTGGTTCCCGCCTCCCGCCCCGTGTTCAATCCTCCGGCCCAGAAGGTAAAGACGCTGGAAATACCCGGTGGGGACGGGGTGATCGATTTATCCCAGTCTCTCACCGGGTATCCGGTGTATCAGAACCGGACGGGCTCCATTGAGTTTATCGTGATGAACGACTTTAAGCCCTGGCACATGGCCTATTCCGATATCATGGACTATCTGCACGGCCAGAAGCTGCGGGCGATTTTGGAGGATGACCCGGAGTATTTTTACGAGGGGCGGTTTGTGGTCAACGTCTGGAAGTCGGAAAAGGACTGGTCGCGCATCACCATCGACTATGATGTGGGGCCCTACAAGTGGTCGGTTCTGTCCTCTACGGACGACTGGCTGTGGGACCCCTTCAACTTTCAAAATGGCGTGATCCGGCCGGCTCTGTTCAAGGACATCGCCGTGACTGCTGAAAAGAGGACCATCCGGCTGGAGGCCACGCTCTTTGGGCGGGCTCCGGTGTGTCCGCAGTTCTTTGTGACCAGCTCAGACCAGAGGGGCGTACACATCCGGTTTGTCAACCCAACGCTGGGGCTGGATGAGACGAAGCTGCTCACCGACGGCACCATCCAGTTCCCGGAGTTTGTGTTCTTCGGCGGCCAGGGAGCCACGTTGGAGCTGTGGTGCGACACCGGCACGGGCACGGTCTCGGTGGATTTCAGAGTGGGGAGGCTGTGAGGGATGTATAGCATTTACGCGGACGGCGTGTGCATCTACAATGATGTGTTCTCGTTGGATGACATGAAGGTGGTCAACCCCAAGCTGACGCTGGAGGACAGCGCGGCCGGGTCGCTGGAGATGGCCCTTCCCCACACCAACAAGGCCTACGACAGCATTGTCCGCATGGTCACGGATATTTCCGTGAAGAAAAACGGAGAGGAGATTTGGGCGGGGCGGGCGCTTTCGGAGAGCAAGGACTTCTGGAACAACCGGGTGCTCTACTGTGAGGGGGAACTGGCGTTTTTCAACGACTCCGTTCAGCCTCCGGCGGAGTATGCCGGAAAATCGATTCGGGAGTATCTGGAGCAGCTGATTGCCGTTCACAACTCCAAAGTCGGCGCCAACCGGCAATTTGCCATCGGCGCGGTGACGGTGGTGGACGAGAACTTCCCCACCTACTACACCAATTACGCGAAGACGATGGAGCTGCTCAACGCTCTGGTGGAAACCTACGGAGGCCATCTCCGGGTCCGGAAGGCGGATGGGGTGCGGTATCTGGATTACCTGAAGGAGTACCCTGACACTTGCAGTCAGGTCATCCAGTTCGGGTCCAATCTCATCGACTTCACCCGCAACTGGGATTCCACGGAGTATGCCACCGTGATTATTCCGCTGGGCAGCCGGCTGGACGACAGCCCCATCGAGGCGCTGGACGCCTACCTGACGGTAGAGAGTGTGAACGGCGGCAGCCTCTATGTCCAGTCGGACGAGGCGGTGAAGCACTACGGCTGGATCGCCAAGACAGTCAGCTGGGACGATGTGAGCGACCCGGAGGCGCTTCTGGAAAAGGCCAAGGAGTATCTGGCAGACCTCCAGTTCGACAACCTGGAGCTGGAGCTGAGCGCGCTGGATCTGCACTATCTGGACGTAAACACAGAGGCGGTCAAGCTGTTAGACGAGATCCGGGTCATCTCCCGCCCCCACGGCCTGGACCGGATGTTCCCGGTGACCAAACTGGAGATTCCATTGGATCGCCCGGAGAACACCCGGTTCAAAATGGGGGATTCGGTACAGCTCAGCCTGACCAGCGTGAACAATCAGACCAATGCCGCAGTGCTGGAGAAGATCGAAAACTTGCCCAAGGCCCACTCCATCCTAAAGGAGGCCCAGGAAAACGCTACGCACATCATGAATATGGCTACTACGGGCTATATCACCATCACCCGGGATGAGTACGGCTCGGACACGCTCTACATCTCCAACGTGCGGGACTACACCAAGGCGGACAAGCTGTGGAAGTGGAACATGAACGGCCTTGGGTACTCCAATGATGGAGGCAAGACTTTTGGGCTGGCCATGACCATGGACGGGTCCATCGTGGCCGACTACATCAATACGGGCGTGCTCAATGCCGATGTGATCCGGGCAGGCGTGCTCAAGGACGTCGGCGGGAACTTTTCCCTGGATATGAAAACGGGCACGCTGACCATGAAGAAAGGCTCCATCAACATCGGCGGGAATTTTATCGTGGATGAGCAGGGAAATCTGACCGCACGGCGGGGCACCTTTGCCGGAACGTTGCTGGCCGCCAAGGGCTCCTTCGGGGGCGTGGTGCAGGCGGAGGATTTTCTGGACCCCTATGGGAACAGCATGCTGACGGGCGACAAGTTCAAGGCGGACTATCTGGACCTCTACGGCCTGAGGGTGACCAACAAGAGCACGGGGGTGGTGACGTTCGCCGTGAACCCCAACGGCCTTGTCACCATCAACGGCAGCGTGACCATGGGCGCCGGGAGTAGCATCAACTGGGCCCAGGTAAGCAACCAGAACATCAATTCCAATCCGGCCTATTCCATGGCCAACGACGCCTACAATCTGGCGGACGAGGCCTATGACTACGCCGACGACGCGTACTCCCGGGCCGACCGGGCGTACAAGCTGGCAGACTCCATCGAGATGCCCGGCTACATTAAGAGCACCTACATCGACCAGACCACGATCCGTTCCCCGGTCATCGAAGGCGGAGAGTTCTACGGCGAGGAGTTCAACATTATCGCCGGGAGCGACTTTGGGAGCTTCAACCTCTACGGTCCCTATGGAAACAGCCGGTTCCACATGCTGGCCATCGAGTATTACGAGGGGGATGCCCCCTACATTAACATTTACAGCCCCTGCGGAGGCTATATCACGATCGGCAGCCGAGGCAGCGGCGGTGTCGTTTACTTTGAGGGACATGTGGATTTCAGCGGTGCGACCGTCCGAGGTCTGGATTTTGGAACAGGAGAATAATGCCGTTATGAAGAAAAAATTGAAAAATTCCGAAGTGCTCGTATATCTGAAGTCGCTCAAGCCCCTGCTTGCCCGGCGGGACAAGATCGGATATGTGGCCGCTCGGAATTACCGCTTTCTCTCCAATTCCATCGTGGAATTTGACACGATTCGGCTAAGCCTCATTGAGAAGTATGGCGAGGCGGGAAAGGATGAGAGGGGCGCGCCGACCTATATGCTCAAGATGGATTCCCCCAACTTTCAGCAGTTCTGCGACGAGCTGGCCCCGTTCAATGAAATGGAGCATGAGGTGGAGCTGATGATGGCGAAGTATGACGACGCCGTTGGAAATTTGTCGGGGGAAGAGATTCTGGCGATTGACTGGATGCTGGTGGATTAGGAAGGGGTGAGTTGATTTGGCCGACATCAGCAGTTATCTAAAGAAAATACTGGAGGCTATATATGGCGAGGAGGTGCGCGGGTCCATCCACGACGCCCTGGCCGCTATGAACAAGGAGTCCTCCAGCGCGATGGAGTTTGCGGCCACGGCCAAGGACTCTGCCACCGCCTCCGCCGAGAAGGCCAAGACTGAGGCGGCCACCGCCACTCAAAAGGCGGAGGAAGCCCTGGATTCCGCCAAAGACGCCCAAACATCCGAGGAACGGGCCAAGGCCTCTGAGACCCAGGCGGGACAGTATTCTGACAACGCCATCGATGCGGCAAGCCGTGCTAAGGAGTCGGAGACCAATGCGGCTGATTCGGCGGAGGCGGCGATCCAGAAGGCCCGGGAGGCGGAAGAATTCAGGAATGCCGCCGCGTTCAGCGCGGCCGAGGCAAAAGCCGCCGAGGAGCGGATCAAGAATGTCAAGAACGAGGTAGAAACTCTGGGCGGCCAGACAGCGGCAAATGCGAAGGCTGCTCAAGCCGCCAAAGAGGCCGCCGAGGAGGCAAAGGCGGCAGCCAAGCTCAGCGAGACCAACGCCAAGGAGTCGGAAACCGCCGCGCTGGGGGCTAAGGAGGACGCCGAGGCCGCAAGTGGCGAGGCTCTGGCCGCCAAAGAGAGCGCCAAAGACGACGCCCTCTCCGCCGCGCAGGCCAAAGAGGACGCCGAGAATGCCAAACTGGCTGCGGAACAGGCCAAGACTGCCGCGGAAGAGAGCGCCGGAAACGCCGCGGAGAGCGCTTCCAGGGCAGAACAGTACAGTGGGAAACCGCCCAAGCCTCAAAATGGAACCTGGTGGATCTGGGACGCGGAGACGGGCGCATACTACGACACAAAAATCAGCTGCGAGCTGCAGGGCCCCATTGGCGTGGGCATCGAGGACATCCAGCTGACCGAGGGCGACCACTCCCCCGGCAGCACAGACGTTTACACCGTGCATCTGACAGACGGGTCCTCGTACAACATCTCGGTCTACAACGGCCGGAACGGAACGGGCGCGGGGGACGTGCTGGGCATCTCCTTTGACCTGGTCATCCCCAAGAACGGGTGGAAGGACGGGAGCGTCACCGTTGCCGACAGCCGGCTTTTGGCGCTTGGCACGCACAAATATTTTCTCACTGCGGAGGAGGCCTGCAAGGAGGAGTTCATCGACTGCAACGTGCAGCCAAAGGACATCACCGCCTCCGGCTTTCTCATGTTTACCTGCGACACCGACCCGGCGATGGATCTGACGGTTCATCTCATCCGGTTCGAGCTGTCCGGCAACGGGGCTATTCAGTAAGGAGGTGCGGCCCGTGGAAATCGCAGTCAAAGAAACCTATGCCCATATGCTCAAGGATGAGAGCCTGGTGCAGAACGCCGAAACCCTCTACATCGTGGAGTTCCTCTTTGATAAAAGCTGGGATGGCTACACAAAAACGGCCATTTTCAAGGCCGGCAGCGTGGAGCTGTCCGTGAAGCTGACGGACGACCGTTGTATCATCCCCGCCGAGTGTTTGAAGCAGGCGGGGGTCAGTCTTCACATCGGCGTGTCCGGCGTCAAGGGCGCGGAGCAAAAAGATACCGTATGGTGCCTGACCAGCCGCATCATGTATGCTGTCGATGCAGCCCAGCTGGTTCCGCCCTCTCATTCCGGAGGAGACATACGGGCTCAGATTCTGGAAGTCATCCGAGAGAACACGGCTACGGACGAGGAAGTGGACGCAGCCCTGGACGACGCGTTCGCATCCGACTGGACGCCCCCGGACGACCCGGAGCACCCGGGGAATACGGCCACCGACGAAGAGGTGGAGGACGTTCTTGACGATGTTTTCGGCGACGAGCCGTAAACAAATATATTTAAGGAGGACATATCTATGTCTAAGCACACTACTCTTGACCAGCTGAAGATGCTGGCCCAGCGCACCAAGGGCGAGATCGGTAAGGTCGACTCCAAGATGACAGCCCTGTCCGACCGAGTGGACACGCTGGAGAGCGCGGGCGGCCAGGCCAACGTCCTGGAGGGCGTCAAGGTCAACGGCACCGCCCTGTCCATCGCGGAAAAGATGGTGGACATTCTGATCGCAACCGGCACCGCCAACGGCACACTCTCCGTCAACGGCAAGGATGTGGCTATTAAGGGTCTGGCTGCCCTGGCCTACAAGGCTCAGGTGTCTGAGGCCGACCTGGACTCCGCCCTGACTGCCGTTCTGGCCGCCAAGGCCGCCAAGGCGGATGTGGACACCCTGATCGGCAGCGACGCCGGCAAGAGTGCCCGCACCATCGCCAACGAGGAGCTGACCAAGCAGCTGATTCCCGAGGACGCCCAGGAGTCCCTGAACACCCTGACTGAGATTGCCGCCTGGATTCAGGAACACCCGGACGACGCTTCCGCTATGAACGCCGCCATCGCCAAGCTCAATGAGATCGCGGCCGGTATCGGCGGTGAGGAGGACGACTACGCCACCGTGATGGCCGCCATCGAGGGCAAGATCACCGCCGCCATGGCCGGCATCGCCCAGGGCGCGACCAAGGTGGAGAAGTCCGAGATCAATGGCAACATCAAGATCAACGGCCAGGAGACCGTGGTCTACACCCACCCCGCCGGCTCCGCCGTAGAGGCCGGATTCAAGAAAGTGGGCAGCGACGCCAGTGGCCATGTGGTGCTGGGCGACGACGTGACCAAGGAGGATATCACCAAGCTGGGCATCCCCGGTCAGGACACCACCTATGAGAAGGCCACTTCTGAGGCCGACGGCCTGATGTCCAAGGAGGACAAGGCAAAGCTGGACGGCATGGCTGTGGCTGAGGACACCGAGGTGCAGTCCATGCTGGATGAGATCTTCGGCGCCACTGAAGAGGAGCCTTAAACGGCTCCGTTAAGGGGGATGGGGGCGCAGATTCCCGTCCCCTTTTTTTTATATTTCCCGAAAGGAGCTCTCATATGGCAGAGAAACAACTCACCACCATAGAGCAGTTACGGGCACTGGCAGAGCGAGGGAAACAGGACACCCTGATCCGCATCAACGAACTATTGGACTCGATGATCCCTCTGCTGGAGAGCGCACAGCACACCGGTATCACCGTCACTCTGCCGACCGAGAACTGGAGCGGCAGAGCTCAGACTGTGCAGGACGAGTTCCTCCTGGCTGACGGAAAATACTGGTATATTGTGTGTGCCGACGCGGACTGCTTTATGGCGGCAAGCGAGACCGGCGTAAAAGCCGATAACATTACAACGGACGGTCAGGTCACGTTCCGGTGCGAGGTCACCCCCACGGAGAACCTGACGATTTCTATTTTGCGACTGGAGGTCGAGCAGAGCAATGAGTAACGCTAACGTCGGCAAGGTTTTCAACATGACCGGCGGCAACGGTGGCGGCGGCACTCTGAAGCTGGAGACCCTGGCAATTACCAAGCAGCCCAACAAGACGGTCTATAAGTCCGGGGAGTCCTTTGACCCGACCGGCATGGTGGTCACGGCGGGCTATGGGTATGGTCTTACTTCAGACGTGACCGGCTACACCGTTTCGCCTCAGGTTCTGACGGATGGGGTCACGGAGGTGACCATTACTTACACGGAGGGGCGGATCACCAAGACGGCCAGCGTACCCGTGACGGTGAAGAAGGTGCTGGTGTCCATCGCCATCACGGCAAACCCGACAAAGATGACATACCAGTATCTGGAGACCTTTGATCCGGCCGGAATGGTGGTCACAGCCACTTATTCGGACGAATCCTCGGAGGAAGTCTCCGGATACACCCACTCCCCGGACGCGTTCTCCGCACTGGGGCAGCAGGCAGTGCAGATCCAGTACGCCTACGAGGGCGTGACCAAGACCGCAAGCCTGACGGTGACGGTGAACCCCATCGAGGTGGCCGTCCCGGTTCAAAATGGAGTTCTGACCTATGACGGAGAGACCAAGACGCCGGCGTGGACCGGATATGGCACCGGAAAGATGACCATTTCCGGAGAAACCAATGGCGTCAATGCAGGCACCTATTCCGCCAAGTTTGTTCTGGACTATGGCTATGTATTCCCCGGAGGGCAGAATGAGGCGACCGTAAGCTGGGTCATCGACCGGGCGGTCATCGCTTCGCCGCCGAAGCAGAGCAATGTGCTGGCGGCCAACGGAAAGCCCCAGACGCCCACCTGGGACAACTACGACACCAGCAAGCTGATCATCGGCGGGGAGCGGTTCGGCACAGATGCCAAGGACTATACCGCCACCTTCACCCCCACGCCCAACTACAAGTGGTGGGACGGCTCCACCGGGGCCAAGGAGGTCATCTGGACCATCACCAGCGTTATCGTACCCATCCCGGTACAGAAGGGCTCTCCCGTCTATACGGGCGCGCCGCAGACGCCGGAGTGGAACAACTTTGACCAGGAGAATTCCTCGGTGTCGGTGACGCCCCAGACCAACGCGGGCACCCATACCGCCACCTTTACCCTGCTGAAAGGCATGTGGTCGGACGGCACCACCGGGAAGAAGACGGTAAACTGGACCATTGGCCGGGCCAGCCTGGCGGCGGTGCCCAAGCAGAGCGAGGTGCCGAAGTACGACGGCAACCCCAAGACCCCGTCCTGGGACAGCAATTATGACAGCAATAAGATGACCGTTTCGGTGGAGCCCCAAATCAACGCCGGGACGGGATACACCGCCACCTTTACACCGGACTCCAACCACCAGTGGTGGGACGGCGAAGTGGGCGGCAAGACCGCGACTTGGTCCATCGCCAAGGGCGACCAGGTAGTGACGGTAAGCCCCGCAGCTGTGACCCTGAACACCAGTGCCCGAAGCGCCAAATTCACGGTGACCCGGAAGGGGGACGGCGTGATCTCCGCCATCTCCAACAGTCAGAGTGTGGCTACCGTGAGCAGCGTCAATCAGATCACGGGGGAGGTGACGGTGAACAGTGTAAAGGACACCACAGGCACCACCACAATTACCGTCAAGGTGGCAGAGGGGGACAACTATCTGGCCGGCGCGGACAAGCAGATACAGGTCAAGGCTCAGTTCGTCACCATCTACGGCGTGGAGTGGGATTGGACCAGCAGCGGCTCCACCAAGGGCAAGCGCACAGACGGGGCGGCCGGGTTCGGCGACCCCAATCCGGCAGTGAATAATGGCTCCGGCTCCTCCCCATTTGACAACCTGTACCCGTGGAGGGACATGACCAAGGTTACCCGGACCGGTGGTGTGATGGTGAAAGAGCCCAAGTATTGGTTCAAGTGGACCAAGACGGGGAAGAAGTTGAAGCTGCAAATCGCGGACGGCCCTGTTGAGGGGTTCCATGTGGACCCTGTGAATATGGATCGGGGCGATGGCTTGGGCGAGCTGGATCACTCCTACATCGGCCGGTACCACTGCGGCTCCAACTGGAAATCGGAGACCAATCAGGCGCAGATGGTCAACATCACCCGTTCCATTGCCCGCACCAATATCCACAATCTGGGGACGAACATCTGGCAGATGGACTTTGCCCAGTTCTGGTATGTGAATATGCTGTTCCTGGTGGAATTCGCGGACTGGAACGGTGAGCGCATCGGCCTGGGCTGTTCGGCCAGCGGCTCCAGGGAAAACAACGGAAAGACGGACGCCATGAAATACCACACGGGAACCACGGCGGTCAACCGGAATTCCTATGGGTTCTGCCAGTACCGGAATATCGAGGGCTGGTGGGACAACGTGTACGACTGGATGGACGGGTGCTACTACAATGCCAATGGCCTGAATGTCATCAAGAATCCCAATCAGTTCAGTGACAATGCCAACGGGGTTCTGGTGGGCAAGCCAACCAGCGGCTACCCCAGCGATTTCGCCATCCCGACTCAAAGCGGTCTAGAGTGGGCGCTTTACCCCTCCGAATCCTCTGGCAGTACTACAACTTGTGTCCCGGATGACTGGAATTTCAACGGTAGTGGCCCGTGCCTGCACCATGGCGGTAGCTATAGCCAGGACCGGAATCGCGGGCCTTTCTACGTGTACTGCGACGGCGCGTCGAGCTCCTACTCCAGCTTCGGCTGTCGCCTCCAGGAGCGCCCGCCGAAGGCGGCGTGACTTATTCCCCTGTGGAGGAGGGGGTTTGGGGTGAGGGGACCGCAGTCCCTTCCCCCAACCTCCGCCTTATAAAAATTCAAAATGGAGCGATTTTGCTCTAATAAACCGCTTTTCCTTTGGTAAGGGGAAAGCGCGGGGTCAACTTTGCAGCAGACGATGTCCCGGATAACTGGAATTTCAACGGTAGTAACCCGTGCCTGCACCATGGCGGTAACTATAACCAGAACCAGAATCACGGGCCTTTCTACGTGAACTACAACAACGCGTCGAACTCCAACTCCAACATCGGCTGTCGCCTTCTTGAAGCAGACGCAGGTCGAAGGACCTGTCGGGTATGGCTAAACCTCCTTTTGGTAGTCAGGGTTCCTCACCCTTTCTATTACGCATCGTTGACCGCGCAGCACTTGCTGAAGATGAGCCGTCAGGACACAGCTTAGTACACTTCGGGCCGGGTCCCGCCCCGGAACCACCCGCGGCGATGGAACAGTTGTGAGGCTACAAGGAGGAACACTATCCCTGATGAAACGAGTTAGAATTTACCAACAAATCATTTCCGATGAAAACCTGCGTCTGGCTATTCAGGATGTCAACCGGGGACACCGGCGCAACGGCGACTACAGCTTAAATAAGAAGGTCATGGAAATCGAGGAGCATATCGATGAATATGTGGTAAAACTCCGCAAGTTCATCGAAGACCTGGTGACCGGAGACGAGCATATGCATAAACCCCTGCAACGGCGGAAATGGGACCGGAACGCGGACAGCGGCAAAGGGAAATGGCGGGATATCAATGAGCCGCTTTTGTGGCCGGACCAGTATGTCCACCACGCGGTAGTGCAGCCCATGATTCCGCACATCAAGCGGAGCATGGACAAGTATTGCATCGCAAGCGTGCCGGGGCGCGGCAACTCCTATGGCGTAAAGGTTTTGAAGAAATGGATGAAGAATGACCCAGTGGGCACCCAATACTGCGCGGAGTGCGACATTCACCACTGCTTTGTGGAGGTGGACCCGCCGTATGTCATCCATGCGCTGAAACGTCTGTTCAAGGACCGGGAAACGCTCTGGCTGTGCGACGCGCTGATGGAGTACGGAGTCCTGATCGGCGCGTTCTTCTCCGCATGGTTCCTGCATCTGCTGCTCCAGCCGCTGGATCTGATGATCCACCAAAAGCAATATGGTGTGAGCCACTATCTGCGGCAGATGGACAACTTCACCATCTTCGGCTCCAATAAGCGGAAGCTGAGGCGGCTGCTGGATGACATCCGGGCATGGCTGGCCGAGGTGGGCTTGCGGTTGAAGGGAAATTGGCAGATCTTCCGAGTAGGCTTTACGCCGAGGGTGGCGAAAGCCCACGACACCCTGCACGAGAAGAAACAGCGGCACCGCCGGCCAAGAATCCCGTCTGCGTTGGGCTATCGTTTCGGGCATGGGTACACGATCCTCCGAAAGCACAACCTGTTCCGGCTCAAGCGGGCGCTGCACACCTACTACCACCGGAGAGACCGGAACCGGGTCATCTCGTTCAAAAGGGCGTCCGGACTGATCTCAAGACTGGGGCAGCTCCGTAATTGCAACAGTCAGCGAATATTGGAGCGGTATTATCAGCCGAATACCATGTTCAATCTCAAGAAAGTCGTCCGAAGGGAATGTCGGCGGCTACAACGATTATATCCGCCTTATCGGGCGGCCTGAAAGGAGTGGCACCTATGAAGGTACAGGGAATGGTCGATCCGGGGAAGTTCGCCGTGGAGCAGATCCCGGGAACCAACCGAAGCCTTGTGCGGCTGTTTCAAAATGTAAAACCGGCAGAAACCGAGGAGTTCACCGGATATGAGTACGACGAGTACCACGTGGAGGTGGAAACCTGGGACGGGATTGTCCAGAACGTCCAGGACAACTATGAGGAGTTCCTGAAGAAAGGCATGGACAATGAGATCGACCTCAGCAACGAGGCTCTGTATCGTGCTCAGAAAGAGCTGGCGTCCTATGTGGAACTGGCCAATGCGATTCGGGAAGGAGTGAACGGAGTTGACTGACAAGGATTTTGTGCTGACCACTATGCGGAAATACGGCATGCGTCGGGCCCAGGATTTGCAGGAGACCTCCGAGGGCATGACGGGCACCGAACTGTACGAGAAAGAGGATTATATTCCCGACTTCTCTGCCGCGATCGCCAAGAAGAACATGCTGGAGCGCAAAGCCGGCAAGACGGACGGGTTCCTGTGCCGGTCTTCTGCGGGGCGTATTGTGCGCCTTATCCAAAACTACAACAGCGACATCTACCCCCAGGAGCCGGAGGAACTGCCCGCCCAGTGGGGGTTCTACTGGTCGGACGATCCTAAGAAGCCCCTCCCCTTCGTCGCCATGTCCACGAGCCCGTACATGACGGGAAATTGTTGCACCCACAACGGCCATGTGTGGCAATCCGGGCAGGACAACAATGTGTGGGAGCCGGGGACGGTCAATGTGAAGTGGACCGATTTGGGCTCAATCGAAGAAGTGATGGACAATTAAAATCTGTGTTTTCCCATAGGAGGTTGAGTAATGGTCGAAGAAAATTTAGTTTTGACCCTCAGCGTTCATGGCTCGAAGTGCGGAAACACTGCCTTGGCAAAGGATGGTGATTGATCACAATGATAGGCTATATCGAGTATCTGAATGTGCCTGTCGTGTTAGGACTCACTATCATCGGTGTATTTCTGGTTATGCAGATCATCGGAGAAGTTTTGGAATTTAAAGGGAAAGTCGTTCCTGAATTCGTCAAAATCCGAAAGTATTTTGCTCGTAAAAAGCAAGAGCGCCAGACCATGCAGGAAATGTCCACAACCATTCATGATGTGAAAACTATGCTAAGCAGTGTGGAGTCTCACTACAGTTCGGACAACATCGCAAAGCGTGATTCTTGGATGAAATGGGTTAATGAGCGGGCAGAGGTGTATGCCAAATCCATTGAAGTTCTGAAAGAAGGACTGGATAAAAACAATGAGATCACCATGTCCCTTTACATTGAGAGTAAGCGTAGTTCTATCATAAGCTTTGCCTCATATTGTGTCTGCCCCGACAATCCTGTAACCAGAGAACAGTTTAAGCGAGTCTTTCGGATCTATGCCGAATATGAGGAGATCATCAAAGATAATGGTCTTCAAAATGGAGAAGTGGACATCGCCATCCGTATCATCCGGGAAGCGTATGAGAATAACTTGAGAAACAGGTCATTTGTCGAGGACGTGCGCGGGTATGGCGGCGAGTAAAGTTATTATTTGCTTCTGTGCTTAAAGCGGCAGAACGGTGTAAAAAGAGGTGTAGGAGAGTCGGTTATTACTTGACTACTCCTACACCTTTGCCGTTCGAGCCCTGATATTGCTGGATTTTGAGTTTTCATTATAACAAATGGCCACACCACTTCGGAATAAGTGAAAGTCGTGATTCGACTTTCACTTATTTGTTTATAAATGCTAAAATGAGTCCCAAGCAACTGCAGTGCTTATGATCAATATTTCCAAGCGTGCAAACAAAGGAACTGGTCTATACGAAAACATGCAAGGAGGAGTTATGAACATTCTCGGCATCGTGGGAATCCTGTTGGGGATTGCGATCCTAATGTATTTTACATTTCAAAAACTGGATGTCGTATGGCTGTCCGTAATTGCTGCCATGGTGGTAGCGATCTGCAATCGCGCCCTCTCTCTGGAGACCTATACAGAAACCTTTATGTCTGGAGCCGCCGGATTTATCAAGACGTATACCCCCATTTTCCTGGTTGGGTGTATGTTTGCGGCACTTTACAGTGAATCCGGCGCATCCCAGGTCATCGCCAAAACCATCATCAGAACGTTCGCCAAGGGCGGCGTACACGGTACGCGCGGAATTTGGGTTGCGGTGTTGTCATCCTTTGCAATCACGACCGTTTTCTATCTGGGTGGAATTGACGCTATGGCCTCTATCATCGCACGGGTCCCGTTGGTAATCGGTTTTTTTAAAGAGGTCAATCTGCCCCGCCGCTATATCCCAGGCTGTATTTATATCGGAAGCATGATGTCGTCACTCCCGGGCAGTCCTCAGATTATCAACGTAATCCCCCTGGCGCTGGGGACAACGCCCACAGCAGCCCTCGTCCCCGGATTAATTGGCAGTGCCGTCGGCGGCATCTTCGCCATTCTGTTCACCGTTTGGGTTTTGAAGCGTGCAAAGGTACGGGGCGAGCAATTCTGCGGGATTGATACGGACCCCGTTGCCGATGAGACAAAACGGGTTCCCAATTTCTTTGTGGCCCTTATCCCATTAATTGCAATTTTTGTGGTGTTCAATGTATTTAAGCTAAATATCATTCTCGCTATGCTCATTGGATTGGTACTCGCTCTGATCCTGTTTGCCCCCGCACTCAAGGCCCAAAACAAGGAAAACCGTTATGGCCGTGCGGTCATTGCAGCATTCAACGGTGCCGTCCCTCAGACAGCACGGATCGCCCTGATTACCGGTTCTCTTGTGGGGTTCGGCGCCGTTGTAAGCGCCACGGACGCTTTTGGTGCAATCGTACAGGCATTAACCTCTGTCGATAGCGGGATGCTGTTGATTTTCGTAGTGGTTGCTGCCTCCATTGTGGTTGGGATCATGGGCAATCCGGTGGGCGGCGTCTCCGCGGCGGTCAACATGCTGGCCCCCTCTTTCCTGGCGGCGGGCGTTCCCGCACAGGCGTTTCATCGGCTCGTGACCATGGCAGGAACTACCTTTGACTCCCTGCCAACCAACGCAGGTGTCCTGACGGCGATTGCACTTCCCGGATGTACCGTCAAGGAATCCTATCCGTTAATGTTTTTGAACTCTGTTGTAGCAACCCTTGTCAGCGCCTTTGTGGCGGCCATTGTTATGACGCTGTTCCCTGGTCTGATCTAACGGAACAAGCGGCATCTATCAAAAAGAAGGAGTGTTTATCATGAATAACCGGAACAAATGGAACAAACCCAGTGGAAAAGGTCCGATGGGGCTGGATTGGTCTGGCGTTTATCCCGCTACCATCGTACCCTGGACAGACAATACCTGCCGTGAAATCGATGAAGACACATATCGCAGTATGATTCGACATATGATTGACTCCGGTATCGCAGGCCTTGATCCGAATGAGGTAGAGGGCCTTTCCTTAGAAGAAACCTGCCGTTTGATTGAAATTGCCAAGGAGGAATCCAAAGGGCGCATTCCGGTGACCGGAAAAATTGAACCCAGAAATCAGCAGTGGACTTGGGACATGGTCAAAGAAGCAGAAAAGGTCATTGAAGCGGGCGCGGATGTGCTGTATCTTCACCCTGTGCCGGATCAAAATAATATGGAGGATTTTATCAACCTCTATAAAACGTTCGATAAGGCCTTCGATCTTCCCATTATGTCACTAATGGTAGGTACCCCTCCCGCTGTACTGAAAGAGATTGCGCTTGCCTGTCCCAATATTTGCGCCTGGAAATATGAAAGCCGTCAAAACAACGGCTTAATAAAAGAACTGGTGGCCAATATGCGTGAGGTGGAGGCACAAACAGGCCGACACGTGTGCACCTTGCGCGCAGGTGACCATGATTTGGCCGAGAGCCTTGTCAACGGTGCGGAAGGTACGTTTAACGGCGGGGGCTGCTGGCGTGTGGAATATGATGTTGCTATCGTCAATGCAGTAAAGCGGGGCGATCTTAACGAGGCATTTGCCATTCAAAAGCGCCTTGAGCCTGCCACCGACGCTGTCCGCGGGGTATTTGGCACCACGATCAAGACTTACGGACGCTTCCCCTACCGCTATAAGATTACTGCCTGGCTGCTCGGAATTTTCCCCAACTATTACGCCAGGTTGCCCCGCACAGCTTTTTCAGACGAGGAGGTCCTAATGCTACGGGATGCTCTCATAAAAGCAGGTTTTGAAGTAGTACGGGCACCCGAAGAATGCAAAAATCTAGGTATCTCATTATATTAGAATATAAAGAAAAGCCAAACAGGAATGGGCCCCGCCAACTGGCGGGGCCCGTTTCGGTCCGGCTGATCAGAAATACTTTTTCACGCCCTCGGTGGCCAGAGAGGCGTCTGCGCTGATGGTGACGGTGAACTTGATGTTGTTCTTTTCGGAGAAGCTGTTCAGCCAATCCAGGAACTCCTCTACCGCATGGTCGGATGCGTCGGAGGAAACGATCTTGGTCAGGCTGTCGATAAAGACATGGGTGATGTCGTAGTTGCCGGCGTACAGGCCGCTGATGAAGCCCTTCAGGAAATCGAAGTTGCTCATATCATAATGGCTGGCTTCCACCAGGCGGATCTTGTAATGGATATCATAAGTCAGCTTGGGCCCGCGTTCGATGCAGACCACATTGCCGTTTTCGCTGTGGACAGCGGAATTAATGAGCTCGATCATCTGCTTGGTCTTGCCGGTGCCCTTGATGCCCATGATCACTCTCACCATAGTTATCACTCCTTCATAGTCCGCCGGAGCTCCTCTCCGGCCTTGTGGCTCCATGTTACCATTTTTACCGGGGGATTGCAACCGCTTTGCAGAAGTTCACTAAAAATTCATGAACCAAATCGGACCATTCGGCCCCGCCGTGTGCCCGGCTTGTCCGGCAGGGCGTACCGCCTTTCTTTGCAGGGGGGCCACCGAATCCGGGTTCCTTGGGGACCCCGGCGCTTTGATCCGGCGGGCGGAGTGAATCCGCCCGCCGGCAAGGGTTTGCCCCCAGGGCGCCCCCTTGGTGTGGAGGCCTACAGGCGGGCCTCCAGCTCGGCGCGGCGCGCTTCGTATCCCGGCTTGCCCAGCAGGGCGTACATATTGTTCTTGTAGGCCTCCACGCCTGGCTGGTCGAAGGGGTTGACGCCCAGCAGGTAGCCGGACAGGCCGCATGCATACTCGAAGAAATAGATCAGCGCGCCCACGCTGCGGGCGTCCCGGCCGGGCACGGTCAGCGCCAGGTTGGGCACGCCGCCGTCCACGTGGGCCAGGGTCACGCCCCGCATGGCCTGCCGGCTGACAAACTCCAGGTCCTTGCCGGAGAGGAAATTGAGCCCGTCCACATTCTCCGGGTCGTGGGGAATGGCGATACGCCCGCGGCTGCGTGCAAAACGCACCACCGTCTCAAACAGGAGCCGCTCGCCCTGCTGGATGTATTGTCCCATGGAGTGCAGATCGGCGGTAAATTCCACGCTGGCCGGGAAGAGGCCCTTGTGCTCCTTGCCCTCGCTCTCGCCGTAGAGCTGCTTCCACCACTCGGCAAAAAAGCGGAACGAGGGCTCATACCCCGCCAGCACCTCCACCCGCTTGCCCGCCTGGTACAGGGCGTGGCGGGCCGCGGCGTACTGCCAGGCGGGGTTGTCCGCGCCTGGGACGGCGAGGGCCTCCATCGCGCTGCAGGCGCCGTCCATCAGCGCGGCAAGGTCAATGCCCGCGCAGGCGATGGGCAGCAGTCCCACGGCGGTGAGGACGGAATAGCGGCCGCCCACCGCGTCGGGCACCACGAATTCCTCGTAGCCCTCCGTGTCCGCCAGGCCCTTGAGGGCCCCCCTGCGGGCGTCGGTGGTGGCATAGATACGGCGCCGCGCCTCTTCCTTGCCGTATTTTTGCTCCAGAAGGGCTTTTAAAATACGAAACGCTACGGCGGGTTCCGTGGTCGTGCCCGATTTGGAGATGACGTTGAGCGAAAAATCCCGGTCCTTGACCAGGTCGATGATCTCCAGCAGGCCGTCGGTGGACAGCCCGTTGCCGGCAAAGTAGAGGTCGGGGCCGCCGGTGGAGCGGATGAGGTTGTAATTGGGGGAGTGGAGCAGCTCCACCACAGCGCGTGCGCCCAGATAGGAGCCGCCGATACCGATGACCACCAGCGCCTGGGAATCGGCGCGGATCTTGGCCGCGGCAGCCTGGATGCGGTCAAATTCCGTCCTGTCATAATCCCGGGGCAGGTGGACCCAGCCGGTAAAAGACCCGCCGGGACCGTTGCCCTGTTCCAGCATGGTCCGCGCCTTCGCCAGGGCGTCCAGGCGGCTGTCCAGCCAGTCCTGGGGCAGGAAGGGGCTTGCGTTGGAGGTATTGATCTGGATCGTCATAGGGATCACTCCTTCAAGAAAGGATCGCCTGTCTGGCGTACGCCCTTATCATACACCGCCGCAGGCGTATTTTCCAGAGGAAAAAGGGATTCTTGCTCCTCCGGCGGCACGGGCGAGACCTCCACGGTATTGTCGTTGAGGGTGGTAGCCCTTCCCAGGTCGGACAGGCGGGCGTGGGTCAGGGCGTTGACGGTATTCTCCCCGGGGTAGACGCCCTCCGCCACCACCGCACCCGGGACTACGGGCCGGTCCAGCGCCACGATGCAGGCCATCCGGCCCAGTTCGTTGCGGCAGACCGCCCGGTCGCCGTGGGCCAGTCCCCGCCGGGCGGCGTCGGCGGCGTTCATCCGCAGCCGCGCGGGACCTTGCCGCTCCCGCAGGGTGCGGCACTCATGAAAGGACGAGTTGAGGGTGTGCACCGCCGGAGCGCACACCAGGCGCAGAGGCTCCGGCCCGCCGTGAGGCGGATACCAGGTGATGGGGGCCGGGTCGGCCAGGTGGATCTTCCGGTCCTTTGTCTCCACCGGCAGGGGAAAGGGGGCGGCGCAGATCACTGGCTCCCCCGCCAGCACCTTCGCCTTCTCCTCCGGGGTAAGCGCCCCGCTCCCCTCCACCAGCGCCCGGCACAGCGCGCCTGCGGAGCGGGAAAACAGTTCTTCCTCCAGCCCCATGGCCCGGGCCAGCCGGCAGAAGACCTCCCAGTTGCTCTTGACCTGCCCCGGCGGAGCGGCGACGGGCTTGACGTACTGGATGCCCCGGTACCCGTAGGGGGTGTAGAGGTCCTCGGTCTCCACCATATAGGGGGCTGGCAGGATCAGATCGGCGTAGCGGGCGGTCTCGGTGAGACACCGCTCGTGGACCACGGTGAACAGATCCTCCCGGGCCAGCCCCCGCAGCACGGCGTTCTGGTCGGAGGTGACGGCCGCCGGGTTTGCATGGTAGACGTACAGGCTCATCACCGGCTTGTCCAGTCCCTCTCCCGCCAAAGCGGGGCCCAGCAGGTTGATATTGATGCTCCGCAGCGTCCCGGGAGCCAGGTCGGGCCGCTTGACCAGGGTCTTATCCACCAGGCTGGGAGCGGAGCACACTCCGTAGGTGCCGCCGCCCCGTTTGGACCAGGCCCCCACTGCCGCAGGCAGGGCGGCGATGGCCCGGGTGGCCTCCCCGCCGTTGCCCGCGCGGGAGAAGCCGCTGCCCAGCACAATGGCGGGCGCCTCCGCCCGGCCATAGGCCCGCGCCAGCGCCCGCACCGTCTCCGGGGCAAGGCCGGTGAGGGGCTGCGTCTTCTCCGGCGTCCAGCGCTCCAGTGTGGCGCGCAACTCTGGCCAGCCGGTGGTATGCCCGGCCAGGTAGGCCTCGTCGGTCCGTCCCTCCTGCGCCAGCACCTGGAGCAGCGAGAGCGCCAGCGCGCCGTCGCTGCCCGGGCGCAGCAGCAGCCGCTCGTCCGCCAGGGCGGCGGAGGGGGTCTCGTACACATCCAGCAGAACGACCCGCGCGCCCTTGGCCTTGGCCTGACGCACATAGGGGATCAGATGCATCCGGGTGGCAGGCAGGTTGGCGCTCCACAGCAGGATCAGGTCGCTGTGGACCAGATCCCATGGGGCCAGATCGCAGGAATCCCCCATAACGGCGCTCCACCCTGCGGACTTTCCGGAGCTGCACAGCGTGCGCTCCAGCCGGGAGGCCCCCAGGGCATGGAAGAATCCCTCCCCGCCGCTGCGCTGCACCGCCCCCATGGTCCCGGCGTAGGAGTAGGGCAGGATCGCTTCGGCCCCGTAGCGCCCGATGATCTCCCGCCAGCGTTCGGTGATCTCCGCCACGGCCTCGTCCCAGCAGACCGGAGCGAAGCGGCCCTCCCCCTTGGCCCCGGTACGGCGCAGGGGCGTGAGGATGCGCTCCGGGCTGTGGATGGCCTGGGGCAGGCGCGCCATTTTGGCGCAGATCCGGGCGTTGGTATAGGGATTTGCCGGGTCGCCGGAGAGGGCTTGGACGCGCCCGTCCTCCACCTCCGCCAGCAGGGAACAGCCGTCGGGGCAGTCATAGGGACACGCGGTTCGAAATGTGGGCATAGCCGAAGCTCCTTTCAAAACGGGGCCGGGGCCTTCGTCCCGGGCCTGCCTGCCGCCGGCGTCAAACATGCCAAAGGGCCGCCGAACCGGCGGCCCTTTGGGCGTTCCTGTTTCAGTCCCTGCCTGCGGGCCGGGCCGCGGCCATTCCCAGCCGGTTTTACAGACTCGGGCCAAGTCGATCGCCCTTGCGCAAAGCGCGGGCCCGCCTGCGGCGGGGGCCCCGGCGGCGGTCAGTTCTTCAAGCTCTGCATCGGCGCCGGGATACGGCCGCCGCGGGCCACGAAGGCGTCGCTGCCAAAGGGGTGCACCGGCATGACCGGGGCGGAGCCCAGCAGCCCGCCGAACTCCACGGTATCCCCCACCACCTTGCCGGGGGCGGGAATGATGCGCACGGCGGTGGTCTTGGAGTTGACCATGCCAATGGCGGCCTCGTCCGCGATGATGGCGGAGATGGTGGCGGCGGAGGTATCGCCGGGGACCGCGATCATGTCCAACCCCACGGAGCAGACGCAGGTCATGGCCTCCAGCTTGTCCAAATGCAGCGCGCCGGAAGCTGCGGCGGCGATCATGCCCTCATCCTCGCTGACGGGGATAAACGCGCCGGACAGGCCGCCCACATGGGAAGACGCCATGACGCCGCCCTTTTTCACCGCGTCGTTGAGCAGCGCCAGCGCGGCGGTGGTGCCGTGGGTGCCGCACACGGCAAGGCCCATCTCCTCCAGAATGCGGGCCACGGAATCCCCGATGGCCGGCGTGGGCGCCAGCGACAGATCCACGATGCCGAAGGGCACGCCCAGACGGCGGCTGGCCTCCTGGGCCACCAGCTGCCCCATACGGGTCACCCGGAAGGCGGTCTTCTTGATGGTCTCGGCCACCACGTCAAAGGACGCGCCCTTCACGGACTGGAGCGCGTGGTACACCACGCCGGGACCGGACACGCCCACGTTGATGACGCACTCCGGCTCGCCCACGCCGTGGAACGCGCCCGCCATGAAGGGGTTGTCCTCCACCGCGTTGCAGAACACCACCAGCTTGGCGCAGCCGAAACCGCCCCGATCGGCGGTGCGTTCGGCCGCCTGCTTGATGGTGCGGCCCATGGCGGCCACCGCGTCCATGTTGATGCCCGCACGGGTGGAGCCTACGTTCACGGAGGAACAGACGTAATCGGTGATGGCCAGCGCTTCGGGGATGGAGGCCACCAGCTTCCGGTCGGCGGGCGTGGCCCCCTTCTGTACCAGAGCGGAAAAGCCGCCGATAAAATTGATGCCGGTCGCCTTGGCCGCATCGTCCATGGCAACGGCAAAGGGCACATAGCTCTCACACTGGGAGGCGCCGGCGACCAGCGCCATGGGTGTGACCGAAATGCGCTTGTTGACGATGGGGATGCCGAACTCCCGCTCGATGGCCTCGCCGGTCGCCACCAGCCGGTCCGCCTGCCGGGTGATCTTCTCGTAGATCTTCCTGCAGGCGGACTTGGGGTCGGGATCGGCGCAGTCCAGCAGGGAAATGCCCATCGTAATGGTACGGATATCCAGATGCTGCTGGTCGATCATATGGATGGTCTCTAAAATCTCATTTGTATTGATCAAAATAAGTCCTCCCGGCAGATTCCGCTTCCTGATGCCGCGCGTGCTTCCGATCAGGCGGCTGCGCGCTTCTTTTTGTCACGCTGCGCCTGGCTCGCTGCCGGGGAGATAAGTGCATGCTCCGCGCGAAATCCGCTCCGGCCCGGGCTTCGCCCGGCCTATTTTCGCGTCTGCGCATTCCCTTATCTCCCCTGCTCGCGGCCTGCGCGCTTCTTTTCAGATCCGGTGCATGGCGTTGAAGATGTCCTCGCGCTGGGCGCGGATGTCCAGGTCCCGCTTCTCCCCCTCGGCAGCCAGCAGGGCGGCCAGCTCGGCAAAGGGCAAGGCGCTCTCGGATGCGTCCACCAGCATCACCATGGTGAAATAGTCTTGCAGGATGGTCTGGCTGATATCCAGAATATTCACGTTGCGTTCGGCCAGCAGGGAACACACCAGGGACATGATGCCCACCCGGTCCTTGCCCAGTACCGTTACGATCGCTCTCATGGTCGGTTCTCTCCTTTCGTTGCTATCGCTCTTTATTGCAGCTCGTCAAGGGTCAGACTGAATCCCGGCAGGAAGTGCTCCAGGAAGTAGTTCACTTCCGGCAGGGGGGAGTCCTCCAGCGCCTGCCGGGTCTGCTCCGCGGCAAGCTTGAACTCCAGGTTGCCCGCCTTGAGTTCCTCCAGGCACTTGAGGTAGGCGGAGAGCTTGTCCGCCGCCTTCACCACGGCCTGTACCTGCGTGCCGCACGCCTCCAGCAGCAGCGGCTCGTAGGCGCCCCGCAGCTCCTCCGGCAGCAGGGAGAGCAGCTTTCGTGCGGAAAATTCCTCCACCGCCTTATAGGCGTCCCGGATCTCCGGGTTATAATACTTCACCGGAGTCGGCAGGTCGCCGGTGAGGATCTCGGGCGCGTCGTGGAACAGGGCGGCGGCCGCCGCCAGGCCGGGATCGATCTCCCCGCCGAACACCTCCCGGCGGATGACCGCCAGGGCATGCGCCAGCACCGCCACCACGTGGGAGTGCTCCTGGATATTCTCCTGAAACGTGTTGCGCATCAGCCCCCAGCGATTGATATACCGCATGCGGGAGAGATAGGCAAAAAAATGGTAGTGTTCCGTCATAAAACGCCCCCCGGAAATCAAATGATACGGCCACAGGCGCGGCCCTTTTGCGCAAGGCGCCGCCGGGCGGGGGGGCGAGATGCGCCCAGGCCCCGGCGAAACAGCCGTTTCCCCGCTATTCTACCATAGAAGCGCCGGGCTTGTAAACCGTAAGCGGAACGAAACGGAAGGGGAGCCCCGCGCCGCTCCCGCCGCCAGGGCGCTCCTTACTGCCCCGCATCCACCCGGAACGCAGCCACGTCGGCCTGGAAGGCGCCGCGCTGTGCGTCGGTACCGTGGACTTCCACCTGTACCGGCTGGGACAGGTCCAGCGAAAACAGGCCCATGATGGACTTGGCGTTGATGACATACCGGCCGGAGAGCACATCCACCTCGCAGGGGCAGCGGCTGGCGGCGTCTACAAAGCGTTTTACATCGTCAATGGAGGACAGGGCAACAAAAAAACCGGACATGGTCGATCCCTCCTGAAATCATTCTGTACAAGGAGCCGGCGCTCCTTTATAATGGATACGCCCCCATTATAGCCGTCCGCGGGGGCAAATTACAACGGAAAAGCCGCCGGAAACGCGAAAATCTGTGATTTCCACAATCCAGGCCCCGGCGGGGAGGAAAAAACATGCGAGTTGCTATCTATACCCTGGGCTGCAAGGTCAACCAGTACGAGACCCAGGCGCTGGAGACCGAACTGGAGCGCCGGGGCCACACGCTGGTCCCCTTCACGGGGGAGGCCGACGCCTATATCATCAACACCTGCACCGTTACGGCGGTGAGCGATCAAAAATCCCGCCAGACCATCCGCCAGGCCCGCAAGCGCGCGCCCCGCGCGGTGGTGGCGGTGTGCGGCTGCTACGCTCAGACCGCGCCGGAGGCCGTCCGTGCGCTGGAGGTGGACCTGGTCATGGGCACCGGCGAGCGCATGGCCTTTCTGGACGCGCTGGAGGACCTGGCCCGGGCGCGGCAGGCACAGCCGCTGGTCCGGGTGGACGACGCCCTGCGCCGGCGGACCTATGAGCGCCTGAGCGCCGGTGGACTGGAGGGACGGACCCGGGCCATGCTCAAGGTGGAGGATGGCTGCGTCAATTTCTGCACCTACTGCATCATCCCCTACGCCCGCGGGCCCATCCGTTCCCTGCCGCTGGCGGACGCGGTCTGTGAAGCGAAACGCCTTGCCGGTGAGGGTTACCGGGAGCTGGTGCTCACCGGGATCGAGATCTCCTCCTGGGGCGCGGACTTCCGGGACGGCAGCGCGCTCATCGATCTGGTGGAGGCCCTCTGCGCCGCCGCCCCGGAATGCCGGGTGCGGCTGGGCAGCCTGGAGCCCCGTACCGTCACCGAGGAATTCTGCCGCAGGGCGGCCGCTCTGCCCAACCTGTGCCCCCACTTCCACCTTTCCCTCCAATCCGGATGCGACGCCACCCTGCGGCGGATGGGCCGGAAATACGATTGCGCGCGGTATTATGAAAGCGTAAAATTACTGTGGGACTTCTTTGACCGGCCCGGTATCACCACCGACCTGATCGTGGGGTTTCCCGGCGAGACGGAGGAGGAGTTTGCGCAGACCCTGGCCTTTCTCTCCAGGTGCGCCTTTTCCGCCATGCATATTTTCCCCTATTCCCGGCGCTCGGGCACCCCGGCGGCCTCCATGCCGGGGCAGTGTCCCAATGCCGTCAAGCAGGCGCGGGCCCGCCAAGCGGCCCAGCTGGCCGGGGAGATGCGCCGCGCCTGGCTGGAGCGCTGGGTCGGGCGGACCCTGTCCGTGCTCTTCGAGGAAGAAAAGGACGGCCTGTGGCGCGGACACGCCCCCAACTACACCGAGGTCCTTGCCCCCGGCAGCGGATTACACAATGTAATATGCGATGTGGAGATTACAGGCGTTCGGGAGGACGGGCTTCTGGGACGCCTGCGGTAAGCCCTTCGCCCCCCGGCGCGCAACGGGAGGTTCCCGAAAACGGTGATGCCGCTTTTTGAGAGGGCTGCGGTCCGCCGCGCGCACGCGCTTACGGACCGCAGCCCTCTTTTTCGATGCGCAGAAGACGAATGGCGCGGGACGCCGGGAGGCCTTTGCACAAGCAGGATCGGCCCGCTGCAATGCAGCGGGCCGATCGTTCGGGAGTCGATTTACTTGACCGGCTCACCGGCGGCTTTTTTGGCCTTGATCTCTTTCAGCGCGTCCTTGTAGGAGAGGTTCACGCGGCCCTTTTCGTCGATCTCGGTGACCTTGACCCAGATCATATCGCCGATGTTGACCACGTCCTCCACCTTTTCCACCCGGTGATCGGCCAGCTTGGAGATGTGGACCATACCGTCCTTGCCGGGGGCCAGCTCCACAAACGCGCCGAACTGGAGGATGCGCACCACCTTGCCGTAGTACAGCTGCCCCACCTCGGGCACGAAGACGATGGTCTCGATGGTCTTCTTGGCGGCGTCGCAGGAGGCCTTGTCCACACCGGCGATATAGATCGTGCCGTCGTCCTCGATGTCGATCTTGGCGCCGGTGTCGGCGCAGATCTTCTGGATGACCTTGCCGCCGGAGCCGATGACCTCGCGGATCTTGTCCACGTCGATCTTCATCTTGACCATCTTGGGCGCGGTCTCAGCCACATCGTCCCGGGGCTTTGCGATGCAGGGGAGCATGATCTCGTCCAGAATGGCATAGCGGGCGTCCTTGGTGATGTCCAAGGCTTCCTTGATGATCGCGTGGGACAGGCCGTCGTTTTTGATATCCATCTGAATGGCGGTGATGCCGGCCTTGGTGCCGGCCACCTTGAAGTCCATCTCGCCGTGGAAATCCTCCACGCCCTGGATGTCGATAAAGGTCGTAAAGCTGCCGTCATCGTCCTGAATGAGGCCGCAGGAGATGCCCGCCACCGGGGCGGAGATGGGCACACCGGCGTCCATCAGCGCCAGAGTGGAGCCGCAGATGGAGCCCTGGGAGGTGGAGCCGTTGGAGCTGAGGACCTCGGAGACCACGCGGATGGCGTAGGGGAAGTCCTCCTGGCTGGGGATGACCGGCTCCAGCGCGCGCTCCGCCAGGGCGCCGTGGCCCTTTTCGCGGCGGTTGACGCTGCGGGCGGCGCGGGCCTCGCCCACGGAGTAGGAGGGGAAGTTATAGTGATGCAGATAGCGCTTCTCTTCCTCTTCCCAGATGGTATCCAGCTTCTGGGCGGCAGAGAGGGTGTTCAGCGTACACACGGAGAGGACCTGGGTCTGCCCGCGGGTGAACAGGCCGGAGCCGTGGACGCGGGGCAGCACGCCCACCTGGGCGGAGAGGGGGCGGATCTCGTTCTTGGCGCGGCCATCCACACGGTGGCCCTCCAGCAGCCAGGCCTTGACGATCTTCTTCTGGAATTTGTAGGTGATCTCCTCGAGATACTTGTCCATCTCGGGATACTCCTCCAGGAAGAGCGCGTGCCAGTGGTCGATCAGCTTGTTCCAGCGCTCCTCGCGCACGTTCTTGTCGTCGGTGTCCATGGCGGCGCGGGCCTCGTCCATCGTGGCCTCCACGATCTTGTCGAACAGCTCCTGATCGAAGTCGGCATGGTCGTAGGTCATCTTCTCCTTGCCGATCTGGGCCACGAGGTCATTGATAAAGCCCACCTGCTGCTTAATGTCCTCATGGGCCTTGACGATGGCGTCGTACATGATCTCGTCGGGCAGCTCCTTGGCGCCGGCTTCGATCATAATGACCTTCTGTTCGGTGGCGGCCACAGTCAGGTCCAGCTGGGACTTGTGCTTCTGCTCCTGGGTGGGGTTCATGACGATCTGGCCGTCCACATAGCCCACCTCCAGGCAGCCGATGGGGCCGGCCCAGGGGATGTTGGAGTAGGCCAGGCAGGCGGACACGCCGATCATGGCGGTCACCTCGGGGGAGCAGTCCCGGTCCAGGCTCATGACGGTGGCGGTGACCACCACGTCGTTGCGGAAGTCATAGGGGAACAGGGGCCGGATGGACCGGTCGATGACGCGGCTGGCCAGAACGGCGGGCAGAGAGGGCTGCCCCTCACGGCGCAGGAAGGAGCCGGGGATACGGCCCACGGCGTACAGCTTCTCCTCAAAATCCACGCTCAGCGGGAAGAAGTCGATGCCGTCCCGGGGACGGGCGGAGCAGGTCACGGCCACCAGCACGGTGGTCTCGCCATAGGTGACCATGGCGGAAGCGCTGGCCAGCTCGGCCACCTTGCCCACGTCGATGGTCAGGGGGCGGCCCGCCACCTCGCTCTTGAAGATCTTGTGATTGGTGAATTCCTTGTGTTTGATGATGGTTGACATGTGCGTCCTCCTTATCGAATCGTATGTCCGCACATCAGAGCCGCCCGGCTCTTTTTAGCACTTGAAGGCATGTCCAACCTCTTTGGGCACAGCTTCAACTGCTAAAAAAGCGTGTGGGCTCTGGTGCGCGTCCTCTGTAAACGGTACATGGGAAGAAGGGGCGGCGCGTTCGCGCCGCCCCTATTTCATTTCTTACTTACGGATGCCCAGCTTTGCAATGATGGCGCGGTAACGCTCCACGTCCTTCTTGGCCAGATAATCCAGCATCTTGCGGCGCTTGCCGACCATTTTCAGCAGGCCCCGGCGGCTGTGGTTGTCGTGCTTATGGATCTTCAGATGCTCCGTCAGCTCCTGGATGCGGGCGGTCAGAATGGCGATCTGGACCTCCGGAGAGCCGGTGTCGGTCGGATGGGTGCGGTTGGCCTCGATGACGGCCGTCTTTTCGTCCTTACGGATCATTGCGTGTTTCCACCTTTCATAAAATAAGATCTGCCCGCGGACTGCGTGACCGGCCGGTGAAAGCCAGGAGACGAGGTCCGGGGTAACGCCTGCTTGTTTACAGGCTATAGTAGTTTATCATATTCTTCCCAGCTTGTAAAGCACCAATTCACCGGAATTCCATTTCCCCCGGCGGCAGCCGCCGCCTTCCAGAGCGTTGCATGCTTTTTTTAAAAAAAATCTTCAGAACCCCATTGACAATCATGCGATTATATCGTACAATCAAGTCACCAAGAGGAAGAAGGGGTGAACGCGATGCAAAAGACGCTGCCGGGAACCACCATCGCGGTGGAACGGATCCGACCGGAGGAAGCCGAGACGCAGCTCGCCTCCCTCTTTTTGGCCGGGGGGCTGGTGCTCTCCCAGGTATCCAGCCTGACGGGACTGGAGCCTTACGTGATCCAGAACTGGGTCCGCCGGGGCTTTGTCGCCCCGCCGGAGCGCAAGCGGTATACCCGCCGCCAGTTTTCCCGCATCGTCATCATCAACATGCTGAAGGATTCCATGCAGCTGGAGAAGATCTGCGCCCTGCTGTCCTACGTCAACGGCGATCTGGACGACGAGTCGGACGATCTGATCGACGACAGCCAGCTTTACCGATATATCGTGCGCCTGGCGGCCCTGACGGAGGAGCATCCTCCCACGGGGCCGGACGAGGCCGCCCGCTGGTGCCAGACGGCGGTATCCGATTTCAGCGAACCCGTTCCGGGCGCCCGGGACCGGGTGGTGCGCTGCCTCCACGTGATCCTGACGGCCTACCTGGCCGCCCGGCTCAAGCGGGAGGCCGAGGCGCTTCTGGCTGAACTGGCTTAGCGCGGACAGGTACAGCGGCCTGCCGCGGGAAGGACCGGCCGCTGTGAACATAGATCGAACCCCAGAACACGAAAGGAGGAAGCTTTATGGCAGCCTGGTGGCAATCCCTGACGCCGCTGGAGCATATCCTGCTCTACCTTGCCGTACCCGCCACCCTGATCCTCATCATCCAGACGGTGCTGCTCTTTGTAGGCGGCGTGTTCGACAGCGACGGCGCCGCCGGAGACGGCGGGCTGGACGCGGACACGGACGCCGACGTGGACATGGACGCCGCGTTTGAAGCGGACCCGGACGGCTGCGGAGATCCCGACGCGCACCTGTCCCCGGACGCCGACCTGGACGAAGACGGAGCGGGGCACGGCCTTCAAGGCCTGCACATCCTCACCGTGCGGGGCGTGGTGGCCTTCCTGGCGCTCTTCGGCTGGGGCGGGCTCTGGTTGAACCAGATCGGATTGCCCCCCCTGCTGGCCCTGTTCCTGGCGGTGCCCATCGGCATCGCGGGCATGGTGGGCATCGCCCTGATCCTGCGGGAAGCCATGCGTTTGCAGTATGACGGCACCCTGGACGTGCGCCTGGCCGTGGGGCTGCCCGGCACGGTGTACCTGACCATCCCCGCCTGCCGCGCTGCGCCCGGCAAGGTGAACATCACCGTGCAGGAGCAACTGCGGGAACTGGAAGCCTTCACCGACAGCGACACCCCCATCCCCACCGGCAGTCCGGTCCGCGTCACGGGTCTGCTGGAGGGAGGCGCTCTTTTGGTCGAGCGCAGCGAAACGGAAGCATCCACGCAAGACAACCATTATTAAGGAGGTCAAACATGCCTGACGGAATCTTTGGGATCATCCTCACCTGCGTCATCGTCGTCATCGTCTTTTCCCTGCTACTCTTTCTGCTCAAACGCTACAAGAAATGCCCCTCCGACAAGGTCATGGTCATCTACGGCAAGGTGGGCAGCAACAAGGACGGCTCCACCAAGTCCGCCAAGTGCATCCACGGCGGCGCGGCCTTTATCTGGCCGGTGATCCAGGCCTATGAGTTTCTGGACCTGACGCCCCTGTCCATCTCCGTGGACCTGGAAAACGCGCTTTCCCGCCAGAACATCCGCATCAACGTCCCCAGCCGCTTCACCGTGGGCATCTCCACGGAGCCCGGAGTCATGCAGAACGCCGCCGAGCGTCTGCTGGGTCTGCGCCTGCAGGAGATCCAGGAGCTGGCCAAGGACATCATCTTCGGCCAGCTGCGCCTGGTCATCGCCACCATGGACATCGAGGAGATCAACACCGACCGGGATAAGTTCCTGGAGGCCGTCTCCCGCAACGTGGAGGGCGAGCTGAAGAAGATCGGCCTGCGCCTGATCAACGTCAACGTCACCGACATCTCCGACGAGTCCGGCTACATTGACGCCCTGGGCAAGGAGGCCGCCGCCAAGGCCATCAACGACGCCAAGAAGAACGTGGCCGAGAAGGACCGCGACGGTTCCATCGGCGAGGCCCAGGCCCGCCGCGACCAGCGCATCCAGGTCGCCCAGGCCGACGCCACCGCCATCCAGGGCGAGAACACCTCCAAGGTGGAGGTAGCCATGTCCAACGCCCAGCGCCGGGAGAAGGAGGCCGAGGCCACCCGCATCGCCACCGCCGCCGAGAAGATCGCCGCCGCCCAGGCGCTGGAAGAGGCCTACGCCGCCGAGCAGAAGGCCGAGGCCGCCCGTGCCGCCCGCGAGAAGGCCACCCAAGAGGCCGACATCATCGTCAAGACCGAGATTGACAAGCGCCGCAAGGAGCTGGAGGCCGAGGCCGAAGCCGAGCAGATCCGCCGGCGTGCAAAGGGCGAGGCGGACGCCATCCTGGCCAAAATGCAGGCCGAGGCCGAAGGCGCCCAGGCCGTCCTGGTCAAGCAGGCCGAGGGCCTGCGGGAGGTCGTCTCCGCCGCCGGAGGCGACGCGGAGAACGCCGTGCGCCTGATGCTGGCCGACAAGATGGAGGAGCTCATGCGCATCCAGGTGGACGCGGTGAAGAACGTGAAGATCGACAAGGTCACCGTCTGGGATTCCGGCGAGGGCAGGGACGGCAAAACCGCCACAGCGGGTTTTGTCTCAGGGCTGATGAAGTCCATCCCGCCGATGAACGAGATGTTCCAGATGGCGGGCATGGAGCTGCCCTCCTTCCTGGGGAAGGAGAAGGCGCCCCAGCCTCCCGCCGCCCCGGAAGCGCCCGCGCCGGATCCCGGAGACGCCCCGGCGCCCACAGAATAACCCGCCCGTCCGAAAACGCCCCGCGCGCCGCAAAAGCGGCG